>CAUTOZ010000053.1:0-18408 GCA_963539635.1 uncultured Treponema sp. | reverse complement strand
GCGAGGCGGATTCTTCCGCCAACTTCCGAATTTCGTCCGCGACGACGGCAAAGCCCTTTCCTGCTTCTCCTGCGTGGGCGGCCTCTATCGCGGCATTCATGGCAAGGAGGTTCGTCTGCGAGGCGATATTTTGTATCACGCTCGACGCTTCAATTAAGCCGCCGCTTTCATCGGCAATTTTCTGCGTTACGGTGTTCGACGTGAGCAATGTCGCTTTGCCTTCCGACGTGGCGGCGGCAAGATTTTTGACCATGGTATCGCTTTTTTCAAGCGAATTGGTAATCGAGGCGATATTTGCGACCATCTCTTCGACCGCCGCCGAAGACTGCACGACGCTCGCGGACTGCGTTTCTATGCTTCCGTTCAAGGTTTCTATTGTGCGGATAATTTCTTCGACGGTGCCGGCTGTTTCGGTAACGCTCGCCGCTTGGGTCAACGCCTGCTGTTTTACGCCGTCGATGTTCGCGGACACTTCGTTGATTGCGCTCGCGGTCTCGGTCATGTCGGCGGAAAGAGAGTCTCCAAGTCCTTCCATAACTTTGCTGTTCTCGCCGACCATGCGTATCGAAGTCCCTATTTTTTCGATTGTCTGGTTAAAATATTTTGACAAATCCGTAATTTCGTCATTTCCTGTTACCGGCAGGCGAACGGTCAAGTCGCCCTCGCCCTGTGCAATATTCCGTAATGCGGCAACCGTTACCGAAATAGGCTTAACCATCGTCTGTGCGACGAGGAAGACGACGACAACGGCAGTCAATAAAATCACGCCGCCGATGATAAACATTGAAACGCGGAGAGCTGTGACCGTCCCCATAAACTCATTGATGGGAGCTGCAATGATAACTGTCCAATCGGTTGTCTTTATGGTTGCATAAGAGGCAATCTTTTTTACGCCTTTGTATTCGTAATAACCGACGGACGAGCGGTCGTTTTCAAGTGTAATTTGCTCAAAAGCGGCAAGAGATTGTAAGCTGGAATCGGTTTTAGCTTTTTTCAGCGTATTCCACATAGACTTCACCACTTCCGAATCAGGATCTGCAATATTTGTTCCGTCTACACCGTTAATGTACGCGTAGCCAGTCTGTCCAACAACAATGTCATCTATTTGATGTGAAAGCCAAAGCCCATCAATCTCTGCTATCAATACCCCGATAACATTTTTTCCGTCGCCATACACCGGTACCGAAATATCCATAATAAATTTATTGACGCTGGGGTCCATGTAAGGTTCGCTGAAAAAACGTTTTCCTGAAATACTCGCTTTAAAGTACGGATAATCCGCTGTATTGACACTGGTGCCGTCCAAAAAACGCACTATTCCCGCGGTATCGGCAATGTGCAGGGCATTTATGACAGCGTTGAACTTTGCTTCTTTTTCAAGCTGCTCCATTTTTTCTGCAAAGGTTGCTTGAGCATCTCGCAGCACCGGCATTCTGGCAATTCCTTCAAGGAATTGAAAAAATGCAGCAATTCTCCCGTCAATAATCTGCACAGTGTCATTTGCTTTGTCTGTCAACTGCGCCTCGACCTTTTCCGTTACGGCTTTTTTTGCAATATTGACTGCAAATAAGCCTTCGATTGACGAGGCAAGCGCAATAAGCGCGCCAAAAATCAAAATCAATTTGTTCTTTAATGAAAACCTCTTTGCCATGATAGAACTCCTTATTGTTTTTTTAGTGTATACGCAGCTGTGCGTATTGAGGTGGGCGTGGGAGCGTTGGCGGGGAGAGACCTGAAAAGCACGCGTAACTGCACTTTCTCTCGTACCGCTGTGTTTTGCGTGAAAAGTGTGAATTAAGTTGCAATATATAGAAGAATATGAATGCAGATGTTAGCGGCGGCGACTTATCAAATGATTTTTTCGGATGTCGGGGGGGGGGGTAAATTAGTGATTTCGTTCATCAGTGTCAATTGCTCCTGTCATTTTTCTTACTGATGATTTTATAGCGGCGGCAAGGATAATGCAAGCAATTTTTATAATTTGTAGTTGGCAGAGCGGTGGTGAGCGGTTATTACGTGGTTTATAGATTTAACGGTATCCCGCTCACCCCAGTTTTGCCGGCAGGCAAAACTGGCGGAAAACGGTGCTTTTGAAGTTGCCGTTTTACAATGCCGCGCGGCCGCAAATTCCCTTTTCCTGCGAGAATATCCATAACCAAACGGTTGTGGATATTCTCGTGCGGGCGGCAACTCCGTTGTGTCTGCCAAATACTGTTTTTACCGCCCGCGCTGCACGCAGTCTTCCATCGGCTCTTTATTGGTACTCGTCTGCAATCATAATTTCCAACTTGTACTTTCGCAAAATGGCAAGTTGGCCGGGCGTTGCGTCGGAATCGGTGATGATGTGGGTAACGCGGTCAAGGGAGCCGATGTCAAAGTTGTGCTGCACGCCGATTTTTGTGCTGTCGGCAAGGACGATGACGGCTTCGTTCGCTTGGGAAATCATGCTGGAATTGACGGCGGTTTCCTGAAACAGCGCGGTGCTCAAAATGCCAGTTTCGCTGATTCCGCTTACGCCGATAAAACATTTATTTGCGCGGATATTTTTAAGCGCGCTCAGCGCCAGCGGCCCTACCATAGAATGTTTGAGCGTATTTATGCCGCCGCCGGTAAAAATAAGCTCGCATTTTGCATTGTCGGCGGTATGCAGGGCGTTTGCATTGTTCGTGATGACCGTTACTTTCATTTCAGCAAGTAAGGGAAACATATAAAATGCCGTCGTACTCGTATTTATCAAAATCGTGTCGCCCTCTTTGACCAGCGACACGGCGGCTTCGGCAATCATACGTTTTTTATTTTCGTATTCAGTATCGGCACGAAACGCGGCTGCATCCTTTTGCAAAACCGCTGGAAACTCACCGACAAAGCGGGCGCCCCCGAAAAAGCGTTCAACCTTTCCCTGCGCTGCCAAATCGTCCAAATCCCTTCGGACAGTCAAAGCGGAAACTTTTAATTCCGCAGTCAAATCTTCCACCGCTACGGAACGTTCTTTATTCAATTTTTGAAGAATATAATTTTGTCTTTTTACGATTGCTGTTCTACTGTTTTTCATACTAATCCGTCTCAAATGCGCTTAATTTTATCTTATAACATACTTATAACATGAAACAATGATAAAAGCAAATATAAAACTCACTCCTTTCTTGAGTCCCGTGCTAATTCCTTTTACAAATTGCACAACACAAATCACAAACTGCCGATAATGGAACCATGCACAAACGAACATTTTTGATGAGTGTATCCGCTCTCATTGCTGCGCTTTTGAACGCGCAAAACGCGCTGTTGATACGTCCTGATTCGATACGGCTTGAAAGCGAGCGCTCAATGCCGAGCGGCGTTATTACCGGCTACCACTTGTACGTCAAAAAGTCGGAAGGACTGGAATCAGTCATGCTTACCGAAACGACAAAAGACCCAGAAGGCAAAGAAGACAATTACGCGTACCGCGCATTTCAGTTTAACGACATAAACGGAGATGAAAAACGCGTTCTCGACGGCAGCGAACTTGTCTCTGAGTATTCAAAATTCAGTCTTATCGATTCAACGGAAGATGACGACGAAATGTTCGGCAAAGCATTTCACATCTTTATTCCAAGCACGATGGAATACGGCTATCCGTGGTCGCGGAACGGCATGGTCAGAATCCGGCGCGGAACTTTTGTAAATCTCCGTGCATTTGCAAAAAAATACGGCGACTATTCAGGCGGTTTTTACGAAAATCCGTATATGTTCGACCTTGCGCCGCGCACAAGCAGGGAACTTCCGCCGGAACATGCAGCGTTTGCGCAACTTCCCGCCCCTGAAGCCGACTTGCAGCCGACTGTTCTTACTGACGATTACAATCCCATCGCGACGGCAAAATTTGAAGAAATTTCGGAGCGGCTCATCTATTCGCGCGGCCCTGACACGATTGTAGAAGACATAATGTCGGCAATCAAAGAGATACAGCCCAAAGACAATGCGGAAATCGTATTTGTCATCGATACGACAGGCAGCATGAAAGACGACATTGAAAAACTGCGCGGCGAATGGCTGCCGCGTTTGATTAAAGGTTTAGAGGACTTTAAAAAGGTGCGGCTTGGCCTTTTGCTCTACCGCGACTATGGCAGCGACTATCACTACAAAGGAATTCCAGTGAAGTTTTTTGACTTTACCGATGACACCGAAGTTTTTACGCAAAACTTAAACGGCTTTACGATACGCGGAACTGAAGGCGGCGACATTCCCGAAGCGGTCTACGAGGGTCTTTTTGGCGCGCTTGATTTTTATAAGTGGTCGTCCACTGCGGCAAAAAAGATAATCCTTATTGGAGATGCGGAACCTCATCCGTCCCCGCGCGGAAGCGGCAAGTACACCAAAGACCTCGTTCTAAAAACCGCGAAGAAAAAAAATATTACCATCAGCGCTATCATCACGCCTGACGAAAAAGCGCGCAGAGGCAGGTAGACGCTAAAACGGGAGTTTGAAAGATACGACAGACTTACCTCCTGCCAGATATTATCCACGCCCTCTGCGGAATGCGGATAATATCGCAAAGAAGGGGAATTAGCGTTTGCCGCGGCTATTGTACGAGTAAACGCAGGTTGGAAATAAAACGCGAGAAAAAGAAGCGCCGTAAACTCAGCGGGATTTCCAATAGGAAAAATGAGGAGCGCCGTTTTTACCGCTCGAGTATTCTCTCCTTTCCCTTACCAACTACCTGTACTCCCGCAGCGCCGATAAACGCCTCGCAGACTAAAATCGCCCGTTCTTTCCAGAGTTTGATTGCAAAAAAACCGATTGCAACGCCAACTCCGAACGCCGCAATGATAACGAAGTATTTTACGCACGAATGCAGAAAGCGCTTTTCTTTTGCGCACAGATATTTTGCTGCGTTCAGCATACCGCTTTTGAGGTTGCCGGTTATCATCGTCGTCGCCACCGGTTGACCGTCGATTTTATCGAAGTTTGCAACCTGCACAGCAGCAATAAACGAGATAACAGAATTCACTATGTCGTACTGAAAGTGAATGCCCCAAAAACCGATTGCCGCGATTGCCGCTGCTTCAAACGATAAAACAGCGAAAAGCCGCCGCCTGGCTGGCAGGGCGCTTTTATTCGATACGAGTGCAGAAAGAAAAATACCGAATGCGAACGTTGCGACCGGCACAAGATATTTGCTCGCTCTGCCCCATTCCCCGCCTGCTGCCGACACAAATAACAGCACGAGGTTCCCTGTCTGCGCATTTGCAAAAACTTTTCCTTTTATATAGATATGAATACGCATCTAAAAATCCGCCGGTCAGCGAGAGGCACACCCCAACTGCCATCGTATCGTGCGCTTTTTCTTCAGTCGTCATTACACTTCCCTATTATCAATTTGTATTTGCTCCCGCAAGTCATCGTTTTCCCTCTCCGCTTGACAACTCACAGTAAATCCATTCCCCGCCAATTACGCATTACTAATTACCAATTAATTACAAATCCCCCGGGCTGTAAGTCGTTTTAATGGTGGAAAAGCCTGATTCCGGTAAATGCAAGCGCGATTTTATATTTATCGCAGGCGGCGATAACGTCGTCATCGCGAATTGAACCGCCGGGTTCGGCAATTGCTGTTACACCGGATTTATGCGCGCGCTCAACATTGTCGCCGAACGGAAAAAACGCATCTGAGCCGAGCGCGGCTCCCGTACACGCCGAAAGCCAGTCATCTTTTTCCTGCTGCGTCAAAGGTTCCGGTCTGCGCTGGAAAGTCAATCTGCCGCTTCCATTCAAAAAGTCCTGAAAGTCCTCTCCAATATATGAATCGATTGCGTTATCTTTCTGCTGCCGCGTAGTGCCGTCAGCAAATTGCAGAGCGAGGACTTTGGGGTGCTGCCTTAAGTGCCACTTATCCGCCTTGTCAGAAGCAAGACGCGTACAGTGAATGCGCGACTGCTGCCCTGCGCCGATTCCGATTGCCTGTCCGTCTTTGACGAGGCAGACGCTGTTCGACTGTGTGTATTTGAGCATTATCAACGCAAAGATGAGATTGCGCTCGTCCTCCGGCGAGAGCGTTTTTTTGCGCGAAACAAGATTGGTAAGGCACTTGCCGTCGATTTTTACGTTGTTTCTCGCCTGTTCAAACGTAATGCCGAAAACCTGCTTTTTTTCAATCTCAGGCGGCGCATAGTCCTTGTCGATTTGAATAATGCAGTACGCGCCTTTTTTCTTTTGCGAAAGAATTTTGAGTGCCGCCGCGCTGTAAGACGGAGCGATAATGCCGTCGGACACTTCTTTTGCAATGAGGCGTGCAGTCGGCTCGTCGCATTCGTCCGAAAGTGCGATAAAGTCCCCGAATGACGACATTCTGTCCGCTCCGCGCGCTCGTGCATACGCGCACGCAAGGGGAGAAAGGTCTATGCCGCCGGTAAAATACGTTTTTTTGAGCGTCTCCGTCAGTTCCA
The DNA here is from genome assembly GCA_963539635.1 of uncultured Treponema sp. Lineage (GTDB taxonomy): Bacteria > Spirochaetota > Spirochaetia > Treponematales > Treponemataceae > Treponema_D. The sequence goes on along the minus strand of CAUTOZ010000053.1, from coordinate 11,983 downwards.
GTCCTGCCGCAGCCCCCGCAGGCGAGACGTGCTTAAATGACGCCGCCGCAGGAAGATGCGCCGCTTCTTTCAATTCCTTTGCAAGCTGCCAGCCGTTGAGCGCGTCCAGCAAATTGATGTAGCCCGCCTGTCCATTGAGCACGGCAATAGGCAGCTCGCCGTTTTCCGTAAACACCCGCGCAGGAATTTGATTGGGATTGCACCCGTATTTGAGCAAAAGTTCTTTCATGCGGAGAGAATAAAGGAAAAGGTCAGAGGGAGCAAGGAATGGGAGGGCGGTACAACGTTATTTGAAATACACAGCGCAGTTTCCGCCCGCACGAAAATATCCACACCCCTTGAAGACTGTGGATATTCTTGCAAAAAAATGGAGTTCGGTATCGAGGAAGCCTCAAAACGAAGCGGACTGCAAGCGGCAACTTTGATACGCTTTCCGTTTTTATCCTCGGCACCATCGCTGTTGCAAGCCATTCAGAAAGCCGCTACACTTAAAGTTGCGCCGCAGCGGACTTGGAAAACGACGCTTTTTTAAGTCAGCGCGGGGATGGAGGTATTGCAATGCAAACTAAACGCGAAAGTTTTTCGACTCAAATGACGTGGGTCAAGCCTGCGGCTATTTTTATCTTGCTGCTCGTCATGCTCATTCCTATTCAATTTATTAAACATTTGGTAACAGACCGCAACGATTACAAGCGCGAGGCTGAAAATTCGATTATGGAACCGCTTGGAGGCGAGCCTGTCATTCAGGGAGTGGCACTTGCAGTTCCGTACTATAAAGAGAAGCGGAATGAAATTGAAACCTTTTACATCATTAAGATTCCAGAAAAGTATACGCTCAAGGCAAAGATCGACCCGTATTATCTTTCGCGCGGAATATTCAGCGTGCCGGTTTTCAGCGGAACGCTCGATGTTACCGCAGATTTTTCTGCTTTCCGCACTACGCGCTTAAATGTTTCGGAGCGCGATATTCTGTATAAAGACGCGGTTTTAATAGTCGGACTGAAGAATAAAAAGACGCTGACTTCACGTCCCGCATTGCAGATAAACGGAATAAAACTATCGGAAGCGGAGTCGGTTGCAAATACGTCTACGCCGTTTGCAAATCCAGTCTACTACAATCTGCCGGAATCGCTGCTCCGCTCAGGTTTTTCGCTGACTGGAACAATCGAGATTCAAGGCGGTAAAAGTCTTTCCCTTTCTCCTACTGCGGAAGAAAGCGTTTTTACAATCGAATCGTCGTGGGCGTCTCCGAAATTTTCCGGCGGATGGCTTCCGACAAAGCGGTCGGTCGATAAGGACGGCTTTCAGGCAGAATGGAATATTTCCGGTTTGAGTACCAATATCCTTCCCATGTGGAAAACGGAGGAGCAAGCCGATTCTGATTCCTATTCGTATTATGCAAGTCCTATTCCCGAGCCCGTGCACACTGATTTTTTAACGCCGGTCAATAATTATTCAAAAATAACGCGGTGCGTGCAGTACGCCCTGCTCTTCCTTGCCTGTCCTTTTTTGACTATATTTTTGTGCGAACTGTGGAGCGCTGTGCGTATTCATCCGGTGCAGTATTTTTTCATCGGTATGGCAGACGTGCTGTTTTATTTGCTGCTCCTTTCTATTTCCGAGCACCTTTCGTTCAACTGGACGTATTTTATCACCGCCTTTACCGTCTCTCTCATTGTCTTTTTGTATGCCGCGGCAATTTTTAAGAATTTCAAATGGGGTGCAATGCTGTTTTCCGTGCAGGCAATCGCGTATTTTTTGCTTTTTGGGATTTTACAGTCGGAGGACTACGCCCTGCTTATCGGAAGCATAGGTATTTTCTTTGTGCTCGTGCTGATTATGTTTTTAACGCGCAAGGTTGACTGGTACAGCAAGATGAAAGAGCCGCACATCCTCCGCGCAGCAAGCACCGTTTTGGACGTTGCCGCCGACGAACTTTACCGCGACATCCGGAGCGATATTGCCAAACGCTCCTCCGCACCGCTTTCAAACGACGCCGATACCGGCAGCCCTGCTTCCGACTGCAAAAACGCGGAAGATACGGGAAATGAAGGTGGCTTGTAATTGGAAATGGAGCGGACGATAAAAACCCAAGTCTGAAAGATTTAATGAAATTGTCGTCCGCATAAAAAATACCGTCGCCGGAAACATCGTTTTATACCAAACGTGTTCAAGCGGCGCTTTTTTTTTGCGCACGGATGTTTTGCAACCCTCACCATCGAATTCTATACCCCATAGGCGTGTGGATAATATTGCCGGGAAGGCTCTCCACTCCTTTGTTTTAGAAGCGCATAACGTGTAAGACTGTTTCGACCGCATAAAAACAGAGGCTATACGTGCAGCGCTGGGGTGAAATATGATAAAAATATACGCCAGTACAATAATTTTATGGTAGTTTCGCAGTTTTTATATGGCAGGTGCGGTTATCTTAGTCCGCATTGCCCAAGCGATAGATTTTAGTATACTTAAACATCATACATTATATGTTTTTATACAGGAGACATGACTATGACGCCCGAATATTTCGACATACAGTCAACACGCTGGGACGACGAAAAGAAGTGCAAGCGGGCAAAAACCGTTTACACGCGCATGGCTGACTTTATTAAAGCGGATGCAGCAAAAAAATTACTCGATTTCGGCTCTGGAACAGGACTTTTAGGCTTTAATTTTATTCATGACTTTAGCGAAGTTCATTTTGCAGATACTTCGGCAGGAATGCTTGAAAAAGTGTCTACAAAAGCGCACGTCGCGAACATTAAAAACTACAAAACCATTCTCCTTCAAGGAGATAAACTTGACGGCGCAGCGTTTGCAGCATATCAGGCGGTCGTAACGCTTCTTGCCTTTCACCACGTGGAAAATATCCACAAAGCGCTTACTGTCTTAGCCGCTCACACGGAAGCAGGCGGATTTTTAGCCGTATCCGACTTGGATACGGAAGACGGCAGTTTTCATGCGCCGATGAAAGTGCCGCATAACGGAATCGAGCGGGGCGCAATTCTTTCTTTTTTTGCGGAAGCAGGATTTACAGTCCTCTGCAATGAAACCGTTTATACCGACGAGCAGATTATCAACGGAGTCAAAAAAGAATATCCGATTTTTTTAATCGCCGGACAAAAACGCACCTGACTTAGACAGCCGGAGGCGGCATTTGCAGTCATTTTTTTGAGTCTTCCGTATTCATCGTGCGCCAAAGATTGTGTGCAATCGGCAAAAGACGCTCGCGGGTATTCTGCATGGGGTCATCAAGTACGGTATTAAATAATTCGCTGAGCAGGCGCCCGATATCTTTGCCGTGCGGCACGCCGAGCGCCATCAAGTCCCTCCCGTTTACTGCAAGTTCCCGTATACTGAGCGCAGATTTTTCGCCTTCTGCCCGAGAAAGCCGCTCCTTGAACTCTAAAAGCAATGCAGCGGCAGGGCTGTCATGCAGACGGACGGGCGCGTTATGCATTCCGTACATATCAGCAAGGCGCAGGTCGAACAAATCTTCGACATTTTCAGGTTGTACGCGCACCAAAAAGCGGCGCACAGCGGCATCTTTCCACGCAGATTCGTAATGAAACATATGATTTACAATCAAATGACACACGGAATCGATAAGCGCATTCGGGAATTTTAAGCGGGTAAGAACTGTCCGCGCAATTTTTTCTGAATATTTTTCGTGATTGTAAAAGTGGATGACGGCTCCCTCCCCGCATTCTTCGATGATTTTTGAAGCAGGTTTTCCGATGTCGTGAAATAAAGACGCAAGCCGAACGTTTAGTTTGTCTTTGGGTGCGCCGTCCGCTGCGTAAAACAAATGGTCAAGGACGTCAAACTCGTGAAAGCCGCGCATATCGCGCTGAATGCAGCCGCGGCAGTCAAAAAATTCGGGAATAAAAAGAAAAAGAATGCCGCTTTTTTCAAGCAGTTTGAGTGCAAAAGACGGTTTTTCAGTGCTGAGCATTTTGATAAACTCGTCGCGGAAGCGTTCAGCGGAAATCTTTTTTGTTACCGAGTGAATTGCAGTTTTTGAAAGCGCCGCGAACGTCTCTTCATCGATTGAAAAATTGAGTTGGGCGGCAAAACGGATTGCCCGCACCGGCCTCAGCCCGTCTTCTGAAAAACGCTCTTCTGGTCGTCCCACCGTACGGATTGTACGCGCCTTTATGTCCGTTTGTCCTCCAAAGGGGTCTATAATGCTGCCGTCATCAAGAGAGGAGGCAATAGCATTCATCGTAAAATCGCGGCGCGACAAATCTTCTTCGATTGTATCGGCAAAGCGCACCGCATCAGGGCGGCGCCCGTCGGAATAGATGCTTTCTGCGCGGAACGTCGTTACTTCAATTTCGCGCTTCTGCCAATGGACAGTAACAGTTCCATGCGCAATGCCGGTAGGAATCACCCGCCGAAACAGATGCATAACGTCTTTGGGCTTAGCGTCAGTGGCAACATCAAAGTCGGAAGGCGTTTTGTTCATCAGCATATCGCGCACAGCCCCGCCGACGAGATACGCCTTAAAGCCGGAATTTTTGAAAATGCCGTTTATGGCGGCAAGAAAATCAGGAATTTTTATTTTATTCATGCTAGTATGTATTTGTGGACAATCATAACGATAGTGAGCGCATAAGTCAAAACATGGGCGCGCAAAAAAATGACTGCAAAAGCGGTTTTCATGCGCTTATTTTTACCGGAGGACTTTTTCCGCCGCCTGAAAAGACGCAAAACTATTGGGCGCAGCACGGCGAGCCTGACTTTATTATTGCAGCCGATTCGGGACTTGAAGCCTGCGATGAGTACAATTCCTTCTATAAAAATGACTTTAACTTTGCGCCGAAAAGAATTGTCGGCGACTTCGACAGTCTGCGTTTTCCTTTGCTTATCGAAAAATACGGACTTGAACCTGAGATTTTTCCACGCGACAAAGACTTTACCGACACGGAACTTGCCGCCGCTGCCGCGTATACAGAAGCAAAGGTTCGAGGAGTAGAAAGACCGCACCTTACGCTTGTCGGCGGGGACGGCGGCAGGCTCGACCATCTTTTAAGTATTTACGACTCGTTTGCAGCAAGCCGCCGTCTTTCCGTGTGGCTTGCAAAAGAACAGGCGGTCTATCTTTTACAAGCGGACTTTCGCGCAGAAATAGCCTCTCTTACGCTTTGTGATGAAGTTTCTGTTTCCCGCACGACCCTTTGTCGGACAGGCGGAACTTTGCAGTCAACAGGCTTACAGTGGGAATCGGACGTGTTTCGAAAAAGCGGCATGCCGAGTTTGAGCAATAGGATTGCCGAAGACTTTTACGCGGCGAAAAAACCGGTAATTTTAAGCGCACACGGAGCGGATTTTTTGGTGATTGCACCGCATTCGGCACGCGTTACGGTATTCCCCGAGAAATGACTTCGACTGTCCGCAAAAATACAGCCATTGCAAGTCCTAAAAGACAGGAGATGAGCATAAAAAGCGCCGTTACGATGTAGCGCTTTCGCCGTTTGACGACAAAAAAGAGCGAAGCACAAAAAATATTAAACGCCGAAAAAATGCACAAAAAAATCGACGAAAACACCGCCGTCTTAATGATGAGCCGAACGTTTTTATCGGTAAAGTTTTGGTAATTGCCCATCACGAACAGCGCGAACATCATCACCGAAAACAAAAAGAAAAAAAGTACAGTTCGGCTTGTAATGATGAGCAGCCGGTAGAGAAAGATTTTTTTACTGCTGTAATAAAATGTATTGCGCATTTGAATACTGTCCGTCCTTTTCGGCATGATTATAGCGATACGACGGAAGAGGGTATATTGGAAATGGGCGGGAGGCGGTGAGCGTTGGGCGGTAAAAATGATATTTGACAGATATAACGGAGTTCCCGCCCACTCACGGTTATACCTTAAACACAATCATTTCCTTGCCGCCAGAGCCGCCCTGCGGCGCCTGTCTCCGCACCTTCGTATCATTCCGCTTTAAGTCCCCGCACAAATGCTGCAAACGCATCTTCTGCACTCTTGACGTTTTCCGCCGCGGACACGGATTCTGCTTTAAGCGCGTCCAGTTCGTTTTCAAGACGGAGGAGTTTGTCTAAAAAGGCTTTGCCTTGCGGCGAAGAAGCGCCCACGGCTTCAAGATTTTTACGCGCGCGTTCCTGCTCCCGCACCGCGTCCGTCCGCCTGTCCTCTACGTCCTTGAACGCTTTTTTTGCCGCAGAAACCTTAGTTTTTTCTTTTGCGGCCGCTTCAAACGCTTTTTTAATGCCGTCGGGAAGTTCCGCATTTGATGAGTAGGAGATAAACGATGCACTGTCCATGTCAAAAATCGTTTTTTCATTCCGGAAGGTAGTGCTTTCTTCAACTTTCAGTTCTGTCGTGCCCCCGCCTTTTGCTTTTATCGTAAACCGGTACTTGTCCGCCGTCGTTTCCGTCAGCGCGTCCGTTGCGGCAAGTTCAAAACCAGACTTTTTGGCGTGCTCAATGACGATAGTCCGCTCTTTTGAGTCGGCATTTTTGACTGTATACACCGACGTTTGCGTCTGTTTGTACAAAATGCTCAGCACTCCGTCAGAAATCGTAACGGTTTCGATGTTCCTGCTGGTAAAGTCCGACTTTGTACCGCTTACTTCGATATCGTCCCCGTAGGCAATAAGGCGATTTTCGTTTTCCGGCAGGAATTCCAAAAGCGCATCTCCTGCATATTCGCCGCCGTCAAAAACCGTAACAGGGCCTGCCGGAAGTTTCAGACCCGACGTGTTTTCTATTCGTATACAGAATTTGGGATTGACGTTTGAGCCATAGAGAATCGAAGAAAAGACCGAACATTTTTGAGACGGGACGAAAGATCTCGTCAGCGGAATCATCATGCTTTGCTGGCGCTCAAGGCTGACGGGACTTGACGGCGTAAACGCAAACATTTCTCCCGCGCTGTCCGCCGTCATCTGATTTTCAAAATATGACTGAGGAACGCGGCTTTCAAGCGAAGCGGCGCCCTCCGGTATATCTGCAGCGGCTTCATCGTAAGCGGTATCGGGCAAAGTATCGCTGAACTCAAACGGTGCGCTCATTGCGCGTTTTGAAAGCGCATTGCTCCGAAGAAGTCCCCTGTGCTCTTTACGGCTTCCTTCTGCCGCGCCTGAATCAAACGTCTGTGCATCCGCGGCTTTTGCAATTGCAAGCGGCAGTTCCGGACGGCAGGTATAATACGGCGCAAAAAGATTTTGCCGAAAACCGACCGGTTTTCCTGTCGTCAGCGTGAGCGTAATGTTTTTCCAGTCCAGGTCGGTGGAATTATCGACAATCGCCCACGCCTGCAGCGCCGCTGTGTCATTTTTTGCATCGAGACGGTAAGTTGCTTTCCAAACCGGCGCTTCCATAATGTAGGAAAGCCTAACCGTCCTCGTACTTTGTGCCGGCGCGTCAATGACGAGGGCGAGTTTTTTCCTGCCTTTTGCCGACGAATCGACAATGAGGGCGAGCGCCGTATTTAAGTCCTCATTGCGTTTCTCATCGGTAAAGCGGAAGGACTGGATATCGGCAAACGGGACAAGATGAACGCCGTCCCATGCAGAAAGAGAGATGACAAAGTCTTCTCCGTCCGCACGCAGGCTTTTATCGACGCTTAAAATCGTGCCGGTAATCCCGTTGATTTGGTGCGGCGTAAAAACCGTCAATTCCGCCCCCTGCTGCGCTTTTAGCATATCAAAGACCGAGACTGCCTGAGCAAGGTTTACGGTAAGACTTTCAAGCGTTTTTTGAAGCGTATCTTCCGACTGATAACGCACGCTCAAATTGGCGGCGGCAGTATCCGTAACCGTAAGAGACTTGAGAACGTCGTTGATTTGCCCGGGAGAAAAAAGAAGAGAGGCGCTGCCTGAACCGGATACTGTCCCTTCATGCACATACTGCGCCACCCCCGACGAATACAGCGTTACTTTTTTAAGTGGAATATCGTCCGCCCCAAACTCTGCACTCTCTTGTGCCGTAAAAGACGCCGCGCACAACGCTGCCGCAATTGTGAAAATAAGTTTTTTCATCGTTTTGCTCCGGTAAAAATAGTATGAACGAAGTATATCGAACAGCGGGGAAAAATACTGCTGACACAGAAGATAAGGGGCGGGATAATTAGGAATTAGAGCGGACGGCAACTCGTTAAATCTTTCAAACTATGTTTTCCCGTCCTCCCCTCCCCCAAACTTCTAGACTATCTTTTCCAGCCGAAGCAGAAACGCTTTTTTATCCAGTCCGCCTGCGTAACCGGTCAGAGTGCCGTCGGAGCCGATGACGCGATGGCAGGGAACGATAATACTGACGGGATTGCGCCCGACTGCTCCTCCGACTGCTTGTGCCGCCATGCGTTTGATTCCGCGTCGGTGCGCGATTTTTTCAGCAATTTCTTTATATGTTGTCGTTTTTCCATACGGAATGGTCAACAAAATGTCCCAGACTTCCCTTTGAAAGGGCGTGCCTGACAGTAAAAGCGGTACGTCAAAATCAGGGACTGCGCCGCTGAAATACACATCGAGCCAACGCGCTGCCACCTTAAACACCGAAAGGTACGCTTCTTGGCAGAAAGCAGTCTTTGCCGCACAGCGCTTTTGTCCTGCAAATTTCAGTTTTGAAAGCGCTTCCCCTCCGCTTTCAAGTATCATTAAGCCGAGCGGGGACTCATACACTGTCTCATACATCAGTTTTTGCCTCTTTTACTGCCTTTACAGAGAGTTGCGCGCCCCTGCAGCCGCTTTTGTTATGACAATACGGCAAAGGAAACCTGCGCGAAGTGCGTCTTTCGCCTCCGTACAGTTTTGGCGCCCTTTTTTCAAAAAGCGCAAGGCGCATAACGGCGTACTTTTCGATAATTACGAGCATTTACTCCGCAGCCATTATTTCTTGGTCTTTTCGTCTCATCGTATCTTCTGTGCTGCGCGCTTATCCCGTCCGTACGCTATGCCGACTGCGTTTTTCCCTTCAGTGCGCGTACGGGAGGGAGTTTTTTGCGACTGTTTTGCTTCATACATCGCTTTATCCGCATACTCGATAAGCGCTGAACGGTTTTTGCCGTTATCGGGAAAGACTGCCGTTCCAATCGAGGCGGAAAAGTCAACGCGCCTGCCGTCTTCAGTGATGACTGCTCCTGTCATCGCTTTTTTGAGCCGCTCAATCACATCTTCATTAGAGCGGGACGTATTTTGGTCATTTAAAATGACTAAAAATTCGTCTCCGCCAAAACGCGCAATGACGTCGGTCGCCCGTATCGAATTTTTCATGTATTCGACCGCTTTTTGCAAAAGCAAATCTCCCGTGCGGTGTCCGTAAGTGTCGTTTATATGCTTAAAATCGTTCATATCGATAAAGCACAGCATGAGTTTTGTTTCGTTCCGCCGCGCTTTTTTAATTTCATAATCTAAAAGCAAAATGCCCGCCTGCCGCGTATACGCGCCGGTAAGAGAATCAAAACTGATGGCGTTTTCAAGCCGCCTGTTATACGAAACGAAATTCTGAAAAAGCAACGCGGAAATGAATATAAGAATGTCCGTTATGCAGAGCACGGTTGTAACGCGCACAATGCCCCGTACGTTGAGCCAGCCGGCCGCCGGTTCTATTTTGAAAATCCATTTTGTATTTGCGACTTCAAATTTGGACTCGACAGGACTTTTTACCGCCCGCTTCGTGCGCGCAACTGTTATAAAATTCGCGCCGTCGTCCGAAGACTTTAAAAGTTCGTAATTATAACCCCGTGCGCACAGTCCCGATTCATGCAGACTGGAAACCATGCCGCCAGAATCGATAACAATACTGACAAAACCCCAAAAATGTTTTTCATTTCCGCCTGTCTCGTTGACAGTTGCTGCCCCTTCTGTAAAGACCGGAAGCATACCGATAAGCGCCGGAAAGCCCTGCACGAGCGTATACGGTCCAAGAAGAGCAAGTTTTCCGCTTTTCCGCGCCGCCTCCGCTTCTTCCTTATGTCCTTGATACTCCAAAAGATTTAAGCCGACAGCCTTTTCATGACCGGCAAGAGGTTCCACCTGCTCAATTATGCCGTCAGGTGCAAGTTCAACGCTTAAAACGTGCGGATAACGGGGAATGAGCCGCTGTACCGCCGCGCGAAAGGCTTCCGGTTCCGTGTTTTTGCTGTAGACCAGTTCCGCCGCTGCGTACGCTGCCGACAGCGTATGTTCAAGCGTTCTGCGTATTTCGTTTGAATACGAAGACGCAACAAAAAACTCAAGCCGGCGCCGCCGCGCCTCAACCGATGTATGTACATAGCGCAAAACAAGACCTGCAAACAGAACGCCGCAGGCAACAAAACAGATAAATGCACTTATAACTTCTTTAAATGAAAACTCAGCCGTATTTCCATATCTTCGTTTAACCAGCCTTTTTGCCTTTCGGTCAGGCATTTCCATACCCCTTGAGTTTTAAGCGGTTCCTTTGTAGTCCGTACCCGATTCGTATGTTAACATATCGCCTATCCGCTGTCAATTTGGAGGGTTTTTATAAAGATACAAGCGGATAAAAAGCCGTTTTATTCCCAAAAGGACAGGAAACCTACTTTTAAAAGACTTAATTGCGCTGCCGCCAGAGGCGCTTTTCTATCGGCATTTGCCTTTTTTGCCGCCTACGCGCTTATAATCAGCATGGAAGAAAAATCATTTTGTATATATGCGGACGCTCCGCTTCCTGCCGACGAAATCAGCGAAGCAGCGTTTCAGGCGTTCAAAATCCGCGCGCTCACTCCGTGGCAGCGTCTGGTCATTGCGAACATTATGGACGCGGCAAAATCCGATACAAAATCCTCCGAAGACGACGATACGGATTCGCTGAAAAAACAAATCGTATTGCTGCCGACGGGAGCGGGAAAATCGCTGTGTTTTCAAGTGCCTGCGCTGCTTTTATCCGGCGCAACGCTTGTCGTCTATCCGCTGCGCTCACTCATGTCCGACCAAGAGCGCAGAATAAAAGCCGCCGGAATTGAATGCGCCGTTTTACGGGGCGGACAGAGCAAAGATGAACGGGAAGCCGCTTTTTCAAAAATTGAAAACGGCGCCAAAATCATCATCGCAAATCCTGAAATCCTTGTGCTGCCGAAAATCCGTGCGCGGCTAAAAAAATGCGCCCTCGCGCATATCGTAATTGATGAAGCGCACTGCGTCTCCGAGTGGGGCGATTCGTTTCGTCCGGCGTATTTGGAACTTGGAAAAATCATTGATGAATTGAACGCACCTGTAGTAACGGCGTTTACGGCGACAGCATCCCCTGAAGTCCTTTCGAGAATTTCAGACATCTTGTTCGGAGGGGCAGCGCACATCGTCAGAGGGGAAAGCGACCGCCCGAATATTCGCTACTGCGTGCGAAAAACCGCCGCAAAACAACAGGCGCTCTTGCAGCTTTTACCGCGCTGCAAACGCCCTCTATTGATTTTTTGCAGCACGCGACGGGGTGCAGAAGAGGCTTCTCGCGGCATCAATGCGTGTTTTGGAAGAGGGAGCGCACGTTTTTATCATGCGGGACTTGAGCGGGAAGAAAAAGAGCGCATAGAAACGTGGTTTTTCCAGTCAACAGACGGAATCCTTTGTGCGACCTGCGCCTACGGTATGGGCGTTGATAAGCCTGACATACGCACTGTCATTCATGTTGACGCGCCGGAGACGGCGGAACGGTATCTCCAGGAAGCCGGACGCGCCGGACGAGACGGCAGCGGCGCAAACGCGATTCTTTTGTGGAGCCAAGAAGACTGCATTCGCTTTGCTGACGCGGCAAAAAAAAGAGAAGGTGCGGCAATGCGCCGTTTTGTAGAAACACGCGGCTGCCGAAGGCTCGTTTTGCTTGACGCGCTCGGAGCAGAAAAAGCGGCTTGCAGCGGCTGCGACAACTGCGATGCCAAAAGTGGCCTCTCAACTTATGACGCGCGCATACCGGACGAGCGCGCACTCATCTTACATCTTGCCGCGCGGCGCAACGGCTTTTACACGGCCGCAGAGTTTGAACAAGCGGCAATACGACAGCTCAACG
>CAUTOZ010000052.1:0-18913 GCA_963539635.1 uncultured Treponema sp. | reverse complement strand
ATCATTTTAAAGGTTTCAAATTTCAGCGGGACGCCGCGCCAAAAAAATGCTTCCCGCCGCAAGGCCTTGTAAGGCCCCCCCCCCCCCCCCCCCCACACACACTCTCTCTCTCACCCTCTCTCTCGGAGTGCGGGTAAACTCGTGCGGGCGGAAAGTCTGTTGTGATATTCAAATACCTTTCTTCGCCGCCAACAAAGTTTATTTAACCCAAGTATATAGAGGGCAAAATTGCCGCGTACAGCACTCAGTTTAAGTTCTCTTCGCCGAGTTTATCCCCGCGTATTCCTCAAAAAACTCTCTGCCGCCGCAGTTCTACACGAGTTTGCCGCTAATGAATGCACCTGCCATTCAAACTCCGCTAAAACCCAAAAACACACTTTCTCAAGCAGCAGCATTATTCAGCAAACTTTCCGCGGACAGAACACCGTTAAATCCTTCTTTTCGCGCAGTACCTGCCTGCAAGCCACGTTTTACACAAGTTTTGCCGCACACAACCTTGCAGCAGGCGGCAATCCCATTGCAGCTTTCAAACATCTTTCTCTGCGCCCGTCAAACTCCGTCCCTTCGCGGAAACACTGCTCTGGGCGTAAACTCAGTCTGCGCTTGCGGCGCCGCCGTTCCGGCATTCAAATACCGTTTTGCCGCCCAATAATTCTTCCCTTCTCCCTACGCATTGCCGTTCTTTTGCCGATAATAAATCCAATACCGATAATGCAGTTTTTTATCACTGACATGAGGTGGACTGCATGGATATTTCGGACAATGGCACGGCCTGTCTTCTGCATCCGGCGCTGCGGATTTCAAAAACGCTGCGTTTTATTAACTGTTTTTTTGAATTATGGTATATTTCGTTGATGCTTATCGTTGTGCCGTCCAAGAATCAATATAATTGGGAGATTGCGTGAAATCCTCTGTAAAAATTGCTGTAAGCCTTATTATTGCGACTGCCGTTTTCGCGTCCGTTATCGTCGCATCTTCATTCGGTTTGTTGTCTTCTGTAGAAAAAACTTTTTACGAGCCGGCAAAACTCAAAGTAATCCGTGCTAAACTTGAGGCGACTGCGGACTATGGCAACGAATATATTGAAAACCTGCTTTTCCATTTTACCGACTCTGCAAGCGGTTTTTTGTCGCAGCCTTCCGTCTCTTCATTTGCAGGACAAGAGACTTCCGACGATGCAGTTGCTGCCGTCTACAAATTGATGGAAAGCGTTCCCGCTTTAAGCGGCATCCGGATTGTTGACTCAGAAGGGCGGCGCGTTTATTACAGTTATTTTAAAACCGACTCCCGCACAGAAGGTCAGCGCAAAAATTATGCCGACTACACTGCGCTTCGAACGCAGGCGGGCAGAACGGAGATTTCGTATCCGCTTATCAATGCGGCAAATCTTTCGGAAAAAGGCGACTCCAAATTTATTTTATTTTACGATGATATTGAACAAAGACTTTTGTTTTCGTTTCCGCTTAAAACCGGCGGCTCCGTTTTCAGCGTCATCTTTTACGTCAATCCGCTGGACTTTAAACTCTATCTTGTTGCGAAAAAAGTTATCGAAATAAACGAAAATATCCGGCTCGCCGCATCGGAAGACGGAACTACAGGCGGTTTTGTGTACGGCTTGCCTGCAATCGGCGCAAACCTTTTGATTCCGTCCATCACAAAAAAATGGAGCGAACGCTCAGAAGGACCGGACGCCCTTATCGCGCTCAAAAACGGCGGTATCGGCGCAGAGCAGAATGAAACGTCGTGGACGCTCATTTCAAGTTATAAAGGAAAATACGCGGTTGCGTCAGGACTTTACCCTGCCGACATTCTTTCTCTGCCAACCTACGTCCGCACTTTGCTGCTCATCTGCGCGTTTATCACAGTCTGTCTTGTCATTCTCATTATTTTTAGTCTTAAAAAAGACGATGACGTTGTCATTAAAAACACGATTAAACGCTTCCAATTTGAAGTTTTAAACGACTTTTTTGAAAAAGATATTGACCGTCAGCAGATTGCCGGAATGCTTGAAGCGCAGCGCGAAGGACTTTCGGCAAAAATAAAGAAGAGTCTCGGCTCGCGCGGTAAAAAATACGCAAAAGAAATCGACCTCATGCTCGACCGCGGCTGGTCGGATATTATCAGCGCACTTTCCGGCGGCAAAGCGTATTCCGCACAGCCTATAAAGCCCGACATCGACATGACGGAAATCCGTCGTATGTTTGAAGAGTTGCTGCAAGGAGCAAACCTGCGTCAGCCGTCTCTTACCGAGGTATCGGACGGCGGGCGGACAGGACAAGGGGCGGAGTCGATTGAAGAAGTTGAATCGCTCGAAGATGCTGAGCCCTTGGAAGACGCGGAGGCGGTCGAAGATTTAGAAGACGCCGAACCGCTGGAGAGCGCTGACGACATTGAAGAAGTTGAGACCCTTGAAGATGCTGAGACGGCAGATACTATAGAAGAAATCGAAGACGCTGAACTGGCAGAGAGCGCGGATACAGCAGACGCTGCGCCCGTTGAAGACGCAGAGCCGCTTGAAGCGCTTGAAAAAGAATCTGAAACCGGCAGCGCAGCGCATCCTATAGGAAGCGCTGAAAAGCCAGAAGCAGTTGACTGTACAGACAATTTTTTATCGGAGGTTGAAGAAGAGCCGGTTAAAAAAAGCAGTGCTTTCGATCCTGATTTACAGGAAGAACCCCAGTTTGGAATGCCGATTACATCTCCTTCGCCGGACGGAAAGCCCGTTGATAATTCTGTGTCCGATAACTTTATCGCAGTCGCGCCGCTCGAATTCCTTGCGCACCAAGACTTACAGCGCGCCCTGCATGAAGAACTCTCCTCTTCGTCAGCGGCAGAAAACGGCGCAGAGGAGACAAAGAGCGTTTCTCCGGCGGAAAAAGATTTCGATTCTGCGGCAGAAGGCGGAGACAACGCTCAAGTCAAAAAGACCGCACCGTCAGAGTCTATTACGGACGGCACAGAAAACAGCGCTGCGTCCCCGTCTGAAGCGGAGATTTCAGACCTTGTGCCGCTCAGCGTGTCTCGTTCCTCTGCACCATTTTCGTTTGCGCCCTCGTTTGCCGCAAACGCAAGTAAAGTGCCGACGCTCGATTCGGGAATTATCGAAGATATGGGCGGCGGACTTTTTAAAATTGCCGAGCGGATTAACGCCGAACTTGCAGAGCGCCCCGACGAGGATTTTCAAAATCTTGTTGACGGCGTTTTACGGAAGCGCTAAAGAAAAACGCGCAGACAGTCCCCGGGAAGACTTTTTTGCGTAACTTCCCGAGCGAAAATGGAGGCGCGCCGCTTTAGTCGAAAAGCTGCAGCTTGTTCCAAAACGAAAAATGTCGAACGGGATTTTTGTGCGGATTTTATATGAAACGGTGAAATTATGCGGATAGAATTAAAAAATCTGGTAAAAACATATACGGCGTCAAGCAAAACGGCTCCTGTTACTGCGGTAAACGGCGTTTCGCTTGAAATTCCTTCAAACGGCATATACGGCATTATCGGAAAAAGCGGTGCAGGCAAGTCGAGCCTCGTACGTCTTGTCAGTATGCTTGAACGCCCGGATTCAGGGCAAATCTTTTACGGCGGTGAGCGGGTCGACTGTCTTTCTGAGCGGGAGTTGCGCGAGCGCCGCCGCCGGATCGGCATGATTTTTCAAAATTTCAATTTATTTAGTTCACGCACAGCAGCGGAAAATATCGCCTATCCTCTAGAAATTTGCGGCGTTCCCCAACCCGAGATACGAGTGCGCGTCGGCGAAATGCTTGAACTTGTGGGACTTTCTGACAAGGGAACCGCTCCGGTCAGTACGCTTTCCGGCGGGCAAAAACAGCGCATTGCGATTGCGCGTGCGCTTGCACCCAAACCCGACGTTCTTTTTTGCGACGAAGCGACAAGTGCGCTCGATCCGCAGACGACAAAGTCGATATTGGACTTAATCAGGACAATCCAAGCGCAAATGAATCTTACGGTTGTCATGATTACGCACCAGATGGAAGTCGTCCGCGACGCGTGTTCCCTCGTGGCAATTCTCAATGAAGGGCAGGTTGTCGAAAGCGGCGCCGTCAACGAGATTTTCGTCAATCCTAAGTCCCCCGTAACGAGGGATTTTATCGCTAACATTTCAGGCAGCGGCAGCGGCGGAAAACTGGTGCGGTGGTCTGACGGCGGAGGAGAGTTTATCCTTCGCTTTGAAGACGGCGTTACCGACGTTCCTGCAATAAGCAGACTCTGCAAAAACTTCAACGTTGAAGTCAACATTCGCGCCGGCGGAATCCAACATCTTCCCGACTGCAAGGTTGGAACGCTTCTTGCAGATATTTCAGGAGATACGGCGGAAGTAAAAAAGGCGCTTTCATATCTCAATGAACTTGGCGTCCGCGTAGAACAGGGGACTCTAGCGTAAAGGTGACTATCCAGCGGCGTCTCGACTGGTAAAACAGGGAAAGAGTATTCGCGGCGCTGAAAAGGTACTCAGGAGAAAAAATGATGCAGGAAATGTATAAACAACTTATGCTTATTTTGACGGCGACGGGAGAGACTTCCCTGATGGTACTTTTTTCGGCAGTATTCAGTCTTGTACTCGGACTGCCGCTGGGGATTTTACTATGTATCAGCGACCCCGCTGCCGGAATTAAACCGAAGTCCGCGCTTTACCACGTGTTAAGCCGCATCGTAAACGTTTTGCGCTCGTTTCCGTTTATCATTTTAATGATTTTACTTTTTCCCTTTTCGCGCTTTATTATCGGCACAAGTATCGGAACGGCAGCAACAATTGTCCCGCTTTCCATTGCGGCGGCTCCCTTTGTTGCGCGTATTATCGAAACCGCGCTCAAGGAAGTCGACTCCGGCGTTATTCAAGCCGCGCGCGCAATGGGGTCAAGCACCATGCAGATAATCACAAAAGTCCTTCTGCCGGAAGCGCTGCCTTCTCTTATTGACGGCGTTACGCTAACGATTATCAACTTAATCGGTTATTCTGCCATGGCGGGCGCAATCGGCGGAGGCGGACTTGGCGACCTTGCAATCCGCTACGGCTACCAGGGTTTCCGCCCCGGCATTATGGCAGTCTGCGTCGTCATCATTCTTGTAATGGTAGAAATCGTGCAACTTATCGGCACTACGCTTTCAAACCGCATAAGTTCGCGGCGCTAGATCGCCCGGCTGACTGTACAAGACCTGCAAAGGGCTTTAAAAGTTTTGCCCCGTTTTTTATTCGCTTTGATTAAGACACGTTTTAATGAGATTTGTAAAAAGATAAATCTTTTTGTACAAGCCGATACCAGCGTCTTTCAGCGGCGTTTCCGAATATTTGTCGAGTTCTTTCCAGTTCGTTATCAATTCCGGTTTTGATTTCGACTGATCGTCGATAAGCGATTTTATAATTTTTCCAATCGTTACAATATTTTTCGTACTCTGCATAACGTAATCGCGGGCTGTTTCATTCGCTTCTTCCACAAGCCGGTTGATGATATTTTTCGAGCCGCTGTCCCGCTCCGTTTTGGGAAGCAGCGTTTTGATTTTCAGCCCCGTCGTTCCGTCTTCAGCAATTGCGTTGTCGAACTGCGTTATCTGCTCCGATACGGCAAGAAGTTGATTATAACTTTCGGAAAAAGGTTTGGTGAGCGCCTGCGCTTCCCACTGCCCGCGGATAACAACAATATCGTAGTATTCGCGCAGGTCTTTTTTTAAGACTTCAAGCAAAAAAAGTTTCAAATAATTAAGCGGTTGCGCGTACATATACGTTTTTAAGCCTTTGCGCGTAAACGTCACTTCAAGGCTGTCGGTATAATTTTTAAGCACCTGCGTTTCTACATCGCCGAAAAGTTGACTGGTTAAATCGTTCGCCTTGGAATTACGCTCGTCCTCAAGCAGTTTGTGCACAGTCTTTTCTGCCGTCGTCCTGAGATTGTCGAGGTACGGCTCTACGATATTTGCGCTGACCGCCGGCATATCAAGTTCAAGCGCAGGATTTTCCGTACTCAATTTCAAAATCAATTCAAATGCCTGGGACAGTTGCAACGCTTGCAGCCGCGACATAATTTTTTTCCATGTCGCAAGCGTAACCGGCTCCACGCTCTTGTAGGCGCGTAAAATCTTAAAAAGCGGCGTCCAATCCGCGTCAAGCGGAATTGCGGCGGCGGCCGTTATAAAATCCTTGAGATTTTCGTTGATGTATTCGGCATTGACTTTTTCAAAATGCGGCGGCGCTGAAAAGTCCCCCTCGCGAAAGCCTTTATCGAATTTTTTGAGAAGAAAATAAAAGTCGAACGTACAAAAATCCTTAAACACGACCATCTGCTTGTAGAGATTGTCAATTTGCGTAATTTTTTCCAGCGTAAAGAATTCAGAGTACTGCGCAGATATTTTTGCGACGTGCGCTTTAATATTTGAAAGCGGAATTTGCTTACTCATTTCAATAATTTTTTCTTCGCTTAACTGCTCTTCAAGATTTTTTTGCGCATCGGGAATAGAAAACTCAATAACAAGCCGCTTTAAAATATTTTGATTCGGCATTGCCTGAAACATCGTCTGCGCCGGATATATCACTTTGTAGATTTCATACATGAATTTCGCCAGCGGCGGCAGAGCCTCGTTTCCGGAGCGCTTGTAAAATTTGTTGTAGCGTGATTTTGAAAAGCGTTTATTGATAAGTTTAAGCTGCTTGCGTTTTTCTGCATCCGCATCGCTTGAACCGAACAGCGATTCGATGATTTTTTTGAAAAAATTACCTGAACTCTGCTTATTTTCCATGTGGGCTAATATAGAAGTAAATAACGGCGAGTGTCAAGTTTTGCCCAGTCAGGACTGTCCGGCAGCGGAGTGCGGGCTTTGGGAGCAGATACGGGAGCGCTGCGGATTTCTTGGTTATATCTTGTCATTCGTGTGGATATAAACGCTGTTATCGGATAAGATAGCGCTCGTTGCATATGCGGCGCGGCATTCCCTCTGCTCAAAAACGTCCGCTTAGGAACAGCCTTGAGTGAGCGCCGTACATCACTGCCGCTTAAAACGTTGATTTTGTACTGTCGGCTTTAAAGTCGGCAGAATCAAAGCGTATTTGCTTAATTGTAGGAATAAAAAATGAAAATTCTTAATTTCGGCTCATTGAACATTGACTATGTGTATTCCGTGCCCCACTTTGTACGCGGAGGCGAGACGCTTTCGTCCATGAGCCTCGATGTTTTTGCCGGCGGCAAAGGTTTAAATCAGTCGATTGCGCTTTCGCGCGCATTGGCAGGCGCATCCGGTATTGAACTTTACCACGCAGGAGGTATCGGCAGGCACGACGGGCAATTTCTCAAGCAGCTCCTTGAGCACTCAGGCGTAAACACGCATTTTATTCAAGAACACGCAGAACCGAGCGGGCACACCGTCATTCAACTTGAGCCGACGGGAAAAAACTGCATTTTACTGCACGGCGGAGCAAATCTTGTGCATTCCGATTCTTTTATCGACAGCGTCCTTTCTTCGTTTTCTGCAGGCGACTATCTGGTGCTGCAAAACGAAATAAACAATATCGGCTCTATTATGACAAAAGCGCATGAACGCGGAATGAAGATAATGTTCAATCCTTCTCCGTACGATGGAGCGATCAACGCGCTGCCCTTGCACCTTGTAGACTGTTTTGTACTCAACGAAATTGAAGCGGCGGACATTACGCACCTTCCGCTTGCCTCTCCGCCGAAACTTCTGCTTGAAATATTGCTGCGGAAATTTAGACGGGCAAAAATTGTGCTGACGCTCGGAAAATCCGGCGTTATCTATGCCGACGGTACGCGCATTTTTACGCACGGCATTTACGACGTTCCCGTAAAAGATACGACCGGCGCAGGCGACACCTTTACGGGCTACTTTATCGCAAGTTTTGCGCAAAATATACCGCCGGCCCAAGCCTTAGAACTTGCTTCCAAAGCCTCCTCACTCGCCGTTTCCAAAAAAGGCGCCGCTCCCTCCATTCCCTGCATATCGGAAGTCAAACAGGCGGTATTACAATACATTCCGGCAAAATGGGACATCTAACATCGTATCCGGACGCTTCCGATTCATTTTGAGTGACGGGATACAGAATATCAGGAGGACTGGAAATGCGTACTTTGTCGGCTTGGGCGGCTTCTGCTCTACAAGGAAACAGTCCCTTGTTTAAGGAAGAATTATGGGAGCATTTTCGACTGTTTTACTTGCGATACTTCTCATCTTTGCGGCAGGACTTATAAAACTAGTCATCGCGCTTATCCTGCTTGTCCTTGCTGCGCAGGGAATCCGAAACGTCCGCAGCGTCCTGCAGAAAGGAGCGTTTTTTGCCGCTGTCGAACACAGCAATGCAGACAAGATTGAGCGCTGCCTTATGCGCGGCGCAAACCTCAACGAAGTCAAAACCTTTACAGTCAACTATTACCGGCGTATCCACACCCTGTCGTACACGTGTTATTTGAACAAAGCCGACTCTGCCAGGCAGCTTATCGCGCACGGTGCAGATGTCAATCAAGATGCCGGCTTAAACAGTCCTACGCCGCTCATGTACGCCTGTCAAAACAATAATGCGGCTCTCGCTGCGCTGTTGATTGCCCGCGGAGCGGACGTAGACAAAGCGCACTTTGTCCCAAAGCGACTTTTCTCTTGCACTTCAGTATGGAGACAAATGCTTGCTTCGCCTCTTGTGGAAAAGCGGCGCCGACACGGATACCGCGGCGTTAGAATACAGCGCTGCGCCGATTTATACGTTAACTGAATATAATCCCCGCCTTGACGTGCTGAATTTTCTTATTACGCAGCAAATCGACACAAACGTAAAATATCCTGCACAGTCCGGTAAAACTGCGGGCGGCGGAGAATGAAATTTGAAAGATTTAACGGACATTCCGCCCGCGCGAAAATATCCGCACTTCTACAGAGTGTGGATATTTTCACAAGAAATAGGCATTTGTCGGACGTTTTCTGCCTGTTTCGCTGTTCCTTCCGCACTGAAATTTATTTTGAGGTAAAACTCGCGGCAACTTCGTTTGTTCTGCGGAAAACGACGCGGAGAACAAAGTCTGAAAGGATTTAATGGAGTTTCTGCCTGCTGCAAGTCTGCGGAGCGCAAAGTCTCGGGAAAAGGGAAGATAAAAGAACGCGGCAATACGAAAGAAGACAAGATTGTACATCACGGATGAGAGGGCTGCTGCGGGTATGCGCTGCTAAAAGAAAGTTTACGCAGTCTTCTGCCCGCAGCGTATGGACTTATGCGCCCGCAGTCTATGGGCTGCGGGGCTGTATGTCCATACCCTACGGACTTACACGCCCAGACGCTAGGGAACTATGCGCCCATGTTTTACGACGTTACGGTGAGCGGTTTCGCCAAGTGTCCCGTCTTTACGGTTTTAAGCAGTTGCCTCCGCCTGAATGTTTCGTGCGCACTTCTGCGCAGCGGTGGTGAATGTCAAATTGTCGGCGATGATTGCCATAATGCGTGCGGGACTGTTTTAGGCGGTACCTGCAAACAGCCGTTTTCAGCGGGTGTCCATTAGAACCTCGCGCGGATGGGAACGCCGTGGTGTCTTTCAAATATCATAGCAACCACCTGTCAAACTCGCACAGGCAGTGTACCGTTTTATCGTTCAAATACCTTTTACAACCGCCATGCTCCGCCCCTTCATTTTCCCGCAAGTTTGCTCACGCAAAGTTGCAGCGGACGGCGCACCGTTAAGTCTATCAAACTGCACAACAACCGCCCGCCTCATTCTCCGCAGTCCTGCCTTCTGCAATAACAATCGCCGCGAATATCAGAGAGCACCCGATAAGCAATCCTGCCGAAATGGTTTCACGCGAGTCATTGAGAGGAATAAGAATGCTGAAAAGCATTCCGAAAACTGATTCAAAGGAGAGGAGGAGCGAGGCGAGCGGCGCGGGAACGTATTTGAGGCAGATATTCTGCAAAAGAAAGGCAATCATCGTGCTGAAGACGCCGAGATAGACTATCGAAAAGGCGACGCGCGGATTTTTGAGCGCGGCAAGCGGAAATGCGTTGAGGCTCAAAGAGAATGCGCTTTTGCTTTCGTCATAAAAAGGAGAAGCAAGCCACGAAAAAACACCGGCAAAAATGAACGTGAGAATCGTGAGAATAACCGGATCGTCCGCACTTGCACGTGCAGAAACGCTTGTTTCGTCCGCCGTATTTCCAGTCCCTGCGTTGCCTGGCAAGCGGCAGTATTTTTCTTGAAAAACAATGTGCAGGGCGTAAAAAATGCCGCACAAAAGAGTCAGCGCGTCTCCCAGTCCTATGACAAATGAACGCCCCGCTTCTTTTCCAAGCGACAAAAAACCGATTCCTGCAAGTTGAATAACAGCAGCGGCAAAAATGCGGAGCGGCGGACGGGTTTTGTGCGCACCCCACGCAAAAATCGGTACCAAAATGACGTACGTTGTCGTCAAAAACGCATTTTTTCCGGCAGTCGTAAAATTGCAGCCGACAGTTTGCAGTGCGTAGGCTGCAAAAACGAATGCGCCGAGTACGGCTCCGCGTTTAACATAATGCAGATTGACGGCGCGTATTTTTCTAAAAAAGATGAGCGAGAGGGAAATGGAAGCAATTGTAAAGCGAAACGCCATCATATAGACGGCGCTTACAAAGTCGAGGCTGTCTTTGACAACGACAAACGCAAATCCCCAAATGCAGGCTGCCGTCAGACAGCCTGCCGCTCCCAAAAGGGAAGCGGATTTTTTGCTCATCGTTATTTTTCTACCGGGCGCGGAAGTTTTTTCAAGTGCCAAATATCTTTGACGTAATCTTCAATCGTACGGTCGGAAGAAAATTTACCGCTGTTGGCGATATTTTTGATGCACATCTTTGCCCACTGCATTTTGTCGCGGTAGAGCGCGTCGATTTTTTCTTGCGCCTTGCAGTATGCGTCAAAGTCGGCAAGAACGTAGAAAACGTCCGCGCGCTGCCCTTCAACGCCGTACACAAGAGAATCGTGCAATTCCTTAAACAGCTGGTGCGTCGGGTCGTAGGTGCCGTCAACCAATTGTTCGACGACTTTTGCAAGGGCGGGATTGCGGTCAAGATATTCCTGCGCATTATACGAGTGATTTTTTTCAATTTCGATAATTTCATCCGCACTCAGTCCGAAGATGACGGCATTGTCTTTGCCCGCTTCTTCAACGATTTCGATATTTGCGCCGTCCATCGTGCCGAGCGTCAACGCGCCGTTTATCATAAATTTCATGTTCGACGTGCCGGACGCTTCAAGTCCTGCTGTAGAAATCTGCTCGGAAACGTCAGCGGCCGGGAAAATGCGCTCTGCAACGCTGACGCGGTAGTTTTCCACAAAGACGACGCGGATTTTTCCGCGCACGCGGCGGTCATTATTTACGCGGTCGGCAACGGTGTTAATCAATTTGATGATTGACTTTGAACGGCGGTAGCCGGACGCTGCTTTTGCTCCGAAGATAAATGTCCGCGGCACCGGATTATACGACGGGTCTTCGAGAAGACGATTATAAATGTGCATGACGTGCAAGATATTCATCAACTGCCGCTTGTACTCATGCAGGCGCTTGACTTGAACGTCAAAAATGCTGTCGGGGTCAAGGAATTCGTTCTGCGCGTGCTTTAAGTATTCGGCAAGTTTTTGCTTGTTCGCTTTTTTGATTTCGATAAAACGCTTTAAACTTTCTTCGTCATCGGCAAACTTTTCAAGCGCTTTGAGCTTGGACAAATCTTTTTCCCAGCCGTTTCCGATTCTCTCCGTAATAAAATCGGAAAGCGACGGATTTGCGCACAAAAGCCAGCGGCGCTGCGTAACGCCGTTTGTTTTATTGTTGAATTTCGACGGGTAGAGTTCAAACCAGTCTTTCAATTCCTTTGTTTTGAGCAGTTTTGTGTGGAGTTCGGCAACGCCGTTGACGCTAAAACACGCGTGAATGGCAAGCCACGCCATGTAAATTTTTCCGTTGTTGATAATCGACATACGAGAATGCTTTTCATAGTCGTTCGGATAGGTTTGACGCAGGTCGATGAGAAAACGGCGGTTAATTTCTTCGACAATCTGATACACGCGCGGCAAAAGCGACTGGAATATGTCAATCGGCCATTTTTCAAGCGCTTCCGCCATAATCGTGTGGTTCGTGTAAGCAAAGGTTTTTGTTGCGACAAGCCACGCTTCTTCCCAGCCGATGTTGTAGTCGTCCATAAGAATGCGCATAAGTTCAGGGATTGCGACGACAGGGTGCGTATCGTTCAACTGAATGACGTGGAAGTCCGCAAACTTGCTGAAATCCGTTCCGTGATTGGCGACGTAGTGGCGCACCAAGTCCTGTAAACTCGCCGACGAAAAGAAATACTGCTGTTTTAAACGCAGAGACTTTCCGCTCGGCCCTGAATCGTTGGGATAGAGGACGCGGCTGATGTTTTGCGCGCTGTTTTGCCGTTCGACGGCGCGGTTATATTCCATATTATTGAACAACTGTAAGTCAAACCCGTCGGGAGAAGATGCCTGCCAGAGGCGGAGCGTGTTGACCGTTCCCGTATCGAAACCGACAATCGGCATATCGTAAGGAGTTGCCGTAATTTCTTCGGCGTTTTCGATATAAAAGCGCGGGCGGCCGTCGGGGGTTTTGCCGTACGCAATTGTCCCGCCGAACTTTACTGTTACGGCAAGGTCGCTCCGCTTCATTTCCCAAGGGTCGCGGTGCGCAAGCCAGTTGTCCGGATATTCGACTTGAAAACCATTTTCAATTCGTTGCTCGAACATTCCGTACTGGTAGCGGATTCCATAGCCGTGTCCGGGATAGTCGAGCGTTGCAAGGCTGTCCATAAAACACGCTGCAAGCCGTCCTAAGCCTCCGTTGCCGAGTCCCGCATCCGGCTCTTCGTCTTCTATCATATCAAAATCGATATTCATATCTTTGAGGACTTCTTTGACCTGAGCTGCTATTTCCGCATTCGTCAAATTATTGCTTAATGCCCGTCCCATAAGAAATTCCGCCGACAAGTAGTACAACTGCCTGACCGGTTTTTTGTCATATTCGTGGCGCGTTTTAATCCAGTTTTCCATGATAAGCTCCATCGCAGAAGCCGAAACCGCGTCAAAAAGGTCATGTTTGCTTGCCTGAGAAATATCTTTTCCGTACTGCCGCCGCAAGCGGGCGGAAAGACTTTCTTTAAATTGTTCAGCGTCAAACTTCATTTTATACCTCCAAGGTGTTGCGCATAAATTACAAAACATTGTTATATTTTTCAACCGCACGCAGAGCGCGTCGGGCGCGTAGGGCGGCTGCTATTGGTTTTTCAGACACAACGATACGCCGCCCCCCCGTGTTTTGCCAATACAAAACACGCGTCAAACGAGAGTTCGCGCCGCGAACAGTCCCGCTTGTTTTGCTGCGCGTCTGCCTTACACAGATTTTTATGCGGTCTGCAAACAGCACACTGCGGCGGAGGCGCATCTCTCCTCAAAAGTTCTATTCGTTTTGTGAAAGCGCGGCATCGATTAGAACCATCTGCGGCGTTTCTGTGCCGCGGTAATAATTTTTGCCGACCGTGTAGAGGATGTCGAGTTTGTCGCCCGTCTTAAAATCGCGGTTGAGCCTGTCGCCTTCACCCCAAAACATTGCAGGAAACTTACACGCGCCGCAGTCGAACACGAGTTTTAAGTGCCGTCTTTCCGTTTTACCGAGCGACGCCGCCTCCTGTATGGGAAGCGCGCGCGATGCAAAGACCAATTCTTTATTTTCCGCGCCGAACGGCTCAAAGCGGGCGACCAGTTCCGGCAAGTCGTGCGTAATGTACTCCGCCGGAAGTTCTGCATCGACAATCACTTCGTCTTCTTCGCTTCCAAGCGTCAGCGCGGCAGCGGCAGCTTTTACGCGCACAAGGAATTCTTCAAACCGTTCGCGGTACAAACTAAAGCCTGCCGCAAAGTCGTGTCCGCCGTAGTTGATAAACATATCTGCAAACGCGCTTAAAAAGTCCGTCGCAATACAACCGCGGCAGCTTCGCATTGAGCCGACTGCAATATTTCCGCCGTCGATAAAGGTAATCGCAATCGCAGGGACTTTGTATTTTTGCATGAGCTTTGATGAAAGAATGCCTGTAATGCCGCGGTGAATCGCCTCTCCGCTTACAAGGCAAAAGCGTTTGCCGGACGAATTGAACGTGTCCTCTGCCATAGAAGCCGAGGCGCTTTCGCTTTCGGCAACAAGATTTTTTCGTTTTTCGTTTAAGTCAATAATTTTTTTTGCAAGCGCTTCGCGTTCGCTCGGAGTTTCTGAAATCAGAAGTTCAAGCGCAGTTCCTGTCTGCCCCATGCGGCCTGCAGCATTCAGTGCAGGGATGACTTTCCACGAAAGGTCTGCAGACGAAATAGGTTTTCCTGCCGTGTCCATGAGCGCAAGCAGTTCCGCAATGCCCTTCCGCCGCGCACTGCTGTTGATACCCGCAAGTCCGTTTTTGACGAAAATGCGGTTTTCGTTTTTCATCGGCATAATGTCCGCAAGGGCGGCGATGGCGACGAGCTGCAAGTCATCCGCATCTTCATCCGCACCGCTTTTTTCGGCAAGACGTTTTTCCACGTAGGTTACAAAAATATTATAAAAGCCTTCGATTTCGCTGTTCGCTTCGGGAATGTAGTGCGCAATTTTGGATAGATTTTTTAATTCGCTCAGTTCTTTGTCCGCTAACGAGGGAAGATGCATGGCAAGTTCTGGTTTTAAGTCAAGCATTTGGAATTCGACGCCGTTTCCAAAGATTTCTGCAAGCGGCTTTTTGACTTTCGCTGCATTCCAGACAAGAATTTGCTGTCCCTGCAAAAAATCGGGAAGTTTTGTGTCCGCAATTGATTTTTCGCCGGGCTTAAAACGCTCCGTAAAAAAGTCCTCCTTTACCAGATTGCGTACTTTGATACAGTCAACTTTGTATTCATCTTTTTCCGCCTGAACGTCCATGAGCGTGAATTCCTGCGCGTAAAAGTCGGAATGGGAAAAACGCAGCGCCTGCACAAGTTTAAAAGCGACTGCCGCGCCGGAAATATCCTTAAACGGATAACGAGAGCCTGAAAGTTTGGGGTCGACGATAATCTCCGCAGCCGGCAGCGTCTCCGGCGGATTGTGGTGGTCGGTGATGATGACATCTACCTGTAGTGAAGACGCGTATTCAACTTCCTGTACGTTTGAAATGCCGCAATCCACTGTGATGATGAGCGAGCCGTAATTTTTTGCAAATTCCGTAATGACGGGAATGGAAAGTCCGTAGGTGTCTTCCCCTGTCGGCAAATGATAGGTTACGTCTGCGCCGCGTCCTTTGAGATAGGAATAGAGAATGGCCGTGCTCGTAATGCCGTCAACGTCGCGGTCGCCGAAAATCAAAATCTTTTCGTGTTCTTCAAGCGCGCTGTTTATGCGGTCAACGGCGTCTTCCAGCGCGGGCAGCAAAAAAGGACGGTGCATAAACCGCCGCCCGCTTTCAAGATGATACATCACGTCTTCGCCTGTCGTTATTCCCCGCCGCGCCATAATCGACGCTTCAAGCGGACTAAGCGCGTACTCTTTGCAAAGCCGCCGCACTTCTTCTATAGATATATTTTTTTTATCGAACTTCATTGCTCTGCCGGTTCCTTGCGGGACTCATAGACGCTCCGCCTGCGTTAGACCGCAGTATAGTGGAAACGGGGGAAAGAGATAAGGGATTAGGCGGACAGGCGGCGCGGAAATTTGCAGGGGAAACGGACTCTGTATCTGTGAAAAAGGGTGACTGCCGCAGACATGCTGTCTCTGTTATTTTTTTTATTATATGGTATACTCCGAGCGTATTCAGAAGATGCAGGCAGGGACAGGCTGCAAAATCGTGTGTCTTCACATTACTTTGACCGGAAAAAGCATGATTCAGGATATTGATACGGAAAACACCCTTGCAATTATAAATAACTCGCCGGATATATTTGCCGCCACGCCGATAGGCTACATTCCGGCCTGCACGCTATCGGGCGGACAAATCGTGTGCATCATCATGCGGACGCTGTGCAAGATTAATCCCGCCTTCGGAGAGATAAGCTGCCGTACCGCGTTTATCGCTTCGTGTATTGCCTCTCGCAACAGCAATACGGCGCGTCTTCCGCTCAAAAACATTCTGCTTCTTTCGCTTTTACATTTAGCCGGCGACTACCACTTTTTCGGGGAAAACAAAATCGTTCATGAACGGCTGACGGCAAAAGAAAAAGCGCGAGACTACTTGTACACCTATCACTATCTCCGCGTAATGACTCCGCTGGGAGAAGACGCAAAATTTACGCTTTTTTACGACACAAAATACGATTCCGACATTGCTGCAAAAGTTTCCCAGATGGAATACGCATCGCTCATATTTACGGCGCAAAAAATCTCAGGACTTATCCATGCGCGCGGCATTGACTACACGGACGAAGACATTGGACAACTCGGACTTGAAAAATATAACGTTGAATATTCAAATATTTTTATGCGCGCCGACTTTGATCGCAGCGTTTCTTCGTGCCTTGTCGACGGCTCTTACCGCAAAGTCCTTGAAGAACGCGCTCTTTCCTTCGACTTTTCCGCAAATGAAAGGCTCAGCCTCCTAAAGTTAATGCTGTACCTCATGGATTTTAAAAGCACGTACACCGTTACGCACACCATTCATATGTCGTATTATGCAGTCATTCTTGGAGAACTTACCGGCTGTTCCGAAGCCGAACTCAACGACCTTTTTACGGCAGGACTCGTGCACGACATCGGAAAAATGGCGATTCCCAATTCCATTTTGGAATCGACTGGAAAACTTGCTCCGTGGGAATACGCGCTGATGAAAAAACACGTTACGGAGACGGAAAACATTATCCGCGGCATCGTGCCGGAAAAAATCTTAAATATCGCTATGCGCCATCACGAAAAACTTGACGGGTCAGGCTATCCCTACGGACTGACTGCTGCATCTCTTTCCCTCTTCGACAGAATTCTTGCCTGTGCGGATATTTTTTCCGCCCTCATCGACGAGCGTTCCTATAAAGAACGGCTGCCCAAAGACCACGTCCTTTCAATTTTCAAAGAGATGACTGAAAAAAAACAACTTGACGAACAAATTTGCTCCTATCTTTTTGACTATTACGAAGAGATTTGGTACCGATGTTCGCTCTACAGCGCCCACCTCGGAGCACCGCTGGGGACTGTAGAAATCCGCTTCACCGAAGAATATGCAAGTGAAATTGCCGGAGACGTCGCAGAACTCGAAGAGGCGGGCTGAGCGCGGACGGTTGCCACTAACTTTACCGGTTTAACGGTGTGCCGTCCGCTGCAAGTTTGCATATACAACTTAAGGAAACAACAACTCCGGCGCAAGCGTCGGGGTATTACCCCCTCCGCACGAATAACGAGGATTTTTAGAGAACGGGGCGCGGGGTATTTTATGATATTTGAATAACTGAAATAGTTTTCCGGAAGCAGTGTTTCGAGTCTTTGTCTTGTACCGGCAGGAGCGGCAGAGAAGAATACCGTCGGCGCTTCCCGCCGATATAAACAGCGCGCCGAAAACGTGCTTACAGTTCTTTGAGCATGTGCGCAGGATTTTCAGGAGCTTTTACTTTGGCAAAGGCTTTAACAATTATGCCGTTTTCGTCAATAAGGTAAGTCGAACGCTCAATTCCCATGTATTTTTTGCCGTACATACTTTTTTCTTTCCAAACGTCGTAGGCTTTTATCGCAGCGCACTCTGTATCGGAAAGAAGCGTAAAGGGAAGCGCGTAATTCGATTCAAACTTTTTGTGCGACGCAACGCTGTCCTTGCTTATCCCGATGACCTCCGCCCCTTTTTCCATAAACTGCGGATACAGTTCTCCGAACGCGCACGCCTGTTTTGTGCAGCCGGACGTATTATCCTTGGGGTAAAAATACAAAATCACTTTTTTCCCCTGAAACTCGCTCAAACTGCGCAGCGTTCCATTCTGGTCCGGCAGCGTAAACTCCGGTGCCTTTGTTCCGATTTCCAACATAAGTCCTCCTTAATTTTGACTTTTATAAAGTCAAATAAACATTCTTCTAAGACAAACCTTAAACTCCCGCTGTATCATTCACGTTCAGCCCGTCCAGTCAATCTGCTCTCCATATGCGGGCGCATACACAATATCGTCGGTTCAATGATGATTTGCCGTTGAAAAAAAGAATTTTTCCGCCGCGCACAAACAATCAAAACCGCGCCCTTGAATGCCGCTCCGCGACAACAAGCATTTTCTTTGCGCAAATGCTTGAACATGCGAGCGAAAAAAGCACCGTCAAAGGCGCGCCCGAAAACCGCCGCCCGTCGATAAAAATAAGCCGATGAGCGGCAGCCTCTGCTTTTGCGTCGAGTTTGGCAAAAGCATGACAAGCATCCCCCGCTCCGCACAAATAAACCTGTTCGCGGCTTTCGTTGTCGAACACGTCAGTGAGTTCTAAATCTCACTGACGGCATGATTGTAGTTATTTCGACAGGAATGGCAAGGAGGATTGCTTGAACGACGTTCGGCAGATTTAACAGAGTTATTGTCCGCAGTGAAGCGCGGACGGAAAGGACTGTGCTTGACAGACTTAACGGAGTTCCCGTCCGCTGTGAGTTTGCCGCAGGCAAACTCAAGGGAGAACGAGGTTCAGGAGGGGGCTGGCGTTTTGTCTGGGAGGAGGCAGGGGCGGCCGTTTTATCTGACGCGGCAGTTTCATCTAGGCTTGCCTTCCGCAGGAAAGCGGTTTATGTTCGTATTATTCACCCTAAATAATGCTGAAATTCATCGAAATACAAAGATTTAATTTTTTTGATTGCTTCGATTGTCCAGTAACGCCGTTCTTTATCAAAGCCGTCGGTTCCATTCACAATTTTTTTTGCTTGCAGTTCCGCAATAAATAATGCCGTGAACTTTGTAATCTTGCACTTAACTCGCTCGTGCTTATTAAAACAGCCGGT
>CAUTOZ010000051.1:0-19348 GCA_963539635.1 uncultured Treponema sp. | reverse complement strand
AGTGCAATTTTTAGGCTTTTTCTTTTCGTAGGAAAATTCGCGTTTTTTCTTTGGCTGTTTCAACATGCGATATCGTATGATAGAGACTTAAGGTTACGGGTAATTGAATATATGCAAGAAGGTTACTCATTGACACAGACTGCGGCAGTGTTCAAAGTAAATATCAGTACTGATTATAGATTAGAAAAAGCCATATAAAGAATTCACAATTCTGGTCTTTCGTAAAATATTCAAAAATCATCCACAAAATCTTTTTTTTGAGGGGAGGTGGCGTTCTGCTGTTAAGAGTCATAAATTCTTTTTCATTCCGAGCGCGGAGCCTATGAAGTGTACTTTCAACGGCATTGCCTCTCTCCTAACCTTGTTTTAAACCACACCGAAATTGACTGCGGCGGCTTTGAAAACTGTGTCAGGTCTGTTTATCCCCTTTTTTGCGATTACAATATCTGTGTGCAATTTGAGCATTTTCAATTATTGTTTTTCCGCCTTGTGCAAAAGGAACAATATGGTCAACTTCTGCATCATCTATACAGAGGATTTGATTATTACATAATTTACAAGTCGGGTCAGTAGTGAATAATTGTTTCTTTATGCTGTAAGGAAAAATTCTATTTTGTTTATTTGATACAACGTTATGTAAGAAATCCAACCAAATTTGAAAACGTTTTACGACCTGCTCTTTATCACTCGTTTGAAGTTCTATTGCACGAATAAATTCATCATTATTCGTTTGTAAATTCAATAATCCTTCACGAATTTCATCTAAATGCGCAATTATTTGATTTTTATCAAACATAGCAAAACCGCACATTTCAATATCATACAATGCCATATTTATTTTTGTTGCAGTATATTTCCCATTCGGATTTTCTTTATCTCCCATTTTAAAACGTCGGAAAGCATTTTCTCCGAACGCAAGTTTACATAATTCTACAGATTTTAAAAATCTTCCTTTATATTCTTTTGCTTTTTCATTGGATAGATTTCGATTCTCACGTAATTCTTTATTACAAAACTGTTTTATACTTGGTTTGTAATTTAAGTATGTTTTTTCTGACAATGCTAAAAATCGTAAAATCATTCCTCTATAAATCATTCTTTTTCGGGCATTTTCATTATTGACTAAAAAATGAAAGTCCGAATTATCAGCAAGGTCTTTTAGTAAATCAATATATTTACCTCTATAAACCGAATTCCTAATTTCATCTTCATTTAATTTTATCGAGCCAGTGTTCAAACGCTCGAAAATTTCAAATTTTATATCTTCATTTGATTCTCTCCGAATTATTATGGAATGTAATGTCGTACCACGAATTTTATTTTGTAACTCTTTCGATAAATCCGAAAACCTTTTTTTGTTTAATTCTGGAAGAATCTTTAATCCCGATAATTTAAATTCCTCTCCGTTGGGAAATTTGCCGTCTACAAAGGAAATAAATGTTGTCAATCGTTGTTGACCGTCTATTACGCTGTATGAACAATTTCTTTCTTCCGCTAAATAAATTACCGGGATAGGAACATCTATTAAAATAGACTCAATGAGTCTGCTCGGTTTTGTTTTATTAGTATCATATACATATTCCCTCTGGTAACTTGGTTGTAAATCAAGATTCCCTTCCGCTTTTAAAGTCATTAATTCCCTTATCGATAAATCTTTGGGTTCGGAAATAATTCGTCTTTCTTCTGCAGAATCCAAAGCAAGTTCGTAAGTGTCATCATCATTTTCGATAAAATCGTTTTCTAATTCTTCCATTTTTTCCTTTTCCGTCTGTCTTTTATACTCGTCCTTTCCAGTCAATCAATCGGTTTGCTGCTTACACTTTTTTCTTGAACAGCCCCGTAAACCAGTGGAAAAATCGCTGGAGCGCGGCAAAAATCCGCATAAAAATCGACGGGTTACGGAGGCGTTCAAGGCGGCGGTAGCCTTCAAGCAATTCCTCCTTTGTAAACTCTTTACGCTGATTATTTTCTTCAAGTTCAAGTTCAAGCTGCTCGGCAGGTGTTATATTGTCCAAAATGACGGCGTTGATATTCGTCCAGCCGAGCATTTTTGCCGCTTCAAGCCGCCGCTCGCCTGCGATAAGTTCATTGTCTTTATTCAGGGTAACGGGATTGAGCAGTCCGTATGTGCGTAAACTTTCTTTGAGCGCGTCAACGTCGCCGAGGTCGCGCCGCACACGCTTTTTGACCTTTATCGTCTCGATTTTTACGAGCATGGCTACTCCATAAACGGATTATAGTCGGGAACGTCCGGCGTCTTTTCGTCCGGCGTATCCGCATCTTCTGACGGGGACTTTTGCGTCCCGTTTAAGAAGTCAAGATTGAGTTTGAGTGGAGAAGTTTCGATCGGCGCGTTTAAATTCTGTCCCGATTTATACCGTTCCTTTTTTAAGCGGGAAATTCCGATAATCGACGGACTTTTGTTTGAGTGGAGCGTACACGAAGATAGCGGCTGCGTCCCCGAAAGGTACCACTGCGTCGTCAAATGATTGCCGCACGCTTCCGTTGGGAGCATTCCTGTTTCTGAACAGACGGTAAGCTGCACAACGCCGCCCATGGGCTTTGGAAAATCTTTTGCAATCATACCGCGGTGGATCTCGCTCATGTAGTCGCCCCACGCGTGTCCGGCAAGCGTCGAGCCTGTTATATTAAGTCCGAGCGACTGTCCCGGCTTATCGAATCCGAACCAAAAAGTCGAAGTGTAATACGGCGTAAATCCTGCCGTCCATGCATCCGCCCAGTTTTGTGTTGTTCCTGTTTTTCCAGCAGCAGGCATTTGATAGCGCTGCCCATCATCAGAACGGTAGACGAATTTACTGCTTTGCGCACGGAGCGTTCCCGACTGCACGGTTTGCTGCAAAAGTTTTGTCATAACAAAAGCGGTCTGCGGCGACAAAATTTGAATCGCATCTTTTTTTGCCTGCTGCGCTTCTCGGATTTGCCGTTCAGGATTTAAAATGATATTTCCGTTTCGGTCTTCGACTGTGCGAATTGCCATCGGCGTAACTTCTTTTCCGCCGGAAGCAATGACTGCATAGGCGCGCGCAAGTTCAACAGGACGGACGGAGCACACGCCAAGTCCTATCGGGTAGCCCGGCGTAAAGCCCCGCGACGATAATTCGTCTTTGGGAATGCCGAGCAGGGAGACTGCGCGGTTTATCGCCGCGTCAAAGCCTATACCGTCAAGTACTTGGAGAGACGGCACATTCATTGAATGCACAAGCGCGTACCACAACTGCACATTTCCCATCCACTCGCCGCGGAAATTCTGCGGAATATAGGGTTTGCCGTCAGCAGTATGAAAGATGATCGGCGTATCGGAAATCTCCGTTGTCGGCGTAAATTTGCGAGAATTAATTGCTTCAGTGTAGTAAAGCGGCTTAAACGTGGAGCCTGGCTGGAGGCGCGCCTGCACTGCGCGGATAAACTGGTTTCCATGCTCAAACTTGCTGCCGCCGACAAGCGCGGTTATGTATCCCGTCTCGTTTTCAATCGAAATCATCGTCCCTTCGACCGTCGTTTTTTCATTCGCCTGTTTTGCAAGAGAGTTCGCCTTGTTTATCACGCCGACTTTCAGAGAATCCATACCGCAGATGAGCGACATAATGTCAATGACCGGATTTATTCTATTTATATAGATGGAATTTGCGATTGCTTCCGAGCGCTGACGGCTCACTTTGATTGCAGGCAGATTAAAAAGGAGCGACAAAAGTTCCGAAAGGGGGACGTACGTCCGGTAAGTTTTTGACGAGCGCGACGCTAAGTCCTGCTGATATAATCTGTTTACCCGTTCAATGTATTTTTTCATTACTTCGTCGGCTTCTTCTTGATGACGCAGATTGAGCGTCGTGTTGACGGTAAAGCCGCCCGTGTAAATGCTCTTCGAGCCGTAAATCATGCTGCCAAGTTCGCGCCGGACGTACTCGCTAAACCACGGCGCTTTGTCTTCTCGTATCAAATACGCGGAAGAACTGGTGCGCGTGTAGTCGAAATTCGCCCAGAAATCGTTGAATGACTCATCGGACTCCTCTTTTGTAAGATAACCTGCTTCTACCATTGCATTGAGTACTGATTTTTGCCGTTCGAGCGCGACGTTCGGGTGGTCAAAAGGATTGTAAACAGCCGGATTTGACAGTTGAATAACAAGAATTGCAGCCTCTGCAGGCGTTATTTCTTCCGCTCCGTGTCCGAAATAGTATTTTGACGCTGCGTTGACTCCATATGTCCCTCCGCCGAAATATATTTTGTTCAAGTAGAGTTCAAGGATTTCGTTTTTTGAATAGCGGCGCTCCATTTGAATCGCCCACCACAATTCCTGCAATTTGCGTCCCACAGAGCGGTCTGCGCGGTCGCAGTACAGCGTTCCTGCAATTTGCTGCGTGAGCGTGGAACCTCCTCCGAGTTGATGATGCGTCAACTGCCCGATAACGGCGCGCGCCAACGCTTTAAAACTAAATCCTTTGTGCAGGTAAAATACGCGGTCTTCGCGCGTTAAAAGAGCGGCAAGCATTTGCGGCGGCAATTTATGAAAGCTGATAATTTCGCGCTTTTCGTCGGACGCAAACTCCGTTATGAGTTCGCCGTTGATATCAAGCAGTTTTGTCGGCAGTGCGTTTTCAAAAGTCGTTATATACTCGGAATTGATAATGTTCTTCGTTTGTGAAAGCCCCAGCCCCAGCGCCGTTCCTATACTGGCTGCAGACATAAAAAGGAAGACTTTCCATGCGCTTGCGGACTTCTTATTCTTTCCCATGGCGGGAAGAATATGGGTTCAAGAGGTATTTGTCAATGTACGGGGCGGACAGCAGCGGACAACAAAGAATGGAGTTTATAAGATAGAACTTTGTTGTCCGCTACAAACTTACGGAAAAATAGGGTCTTGGGGAGACGAGGAGGTTTCGGGTGTAATGGGGAATTAGGAATGCGTAATGGATAATTAGCGGGCGGGCGGTAAAAACGATGTTTGAACAACATAATGGAGTTGCCGCCTCCCCGAGCATATTCACACATCTTGAAGGAGTGTGAATATGCCTCGCAGAGAAATAGAGTTTTGCAGGCGGCAGGCGGATGGTTGTAATGCAGTCTGAACGACACAACGAACTTTCAGACCGGCGGCAATAGTCAGCATACCTTATCGTTGCGCGAATACGCTTTTTATGTGGAGCCGAACCTTGTAAAACAGCGTCTTCCGAGAGTTTTGTTCCGACAAACCCGTGCGGGCGGAAGTGCAGTCTGGACGAGACAACGGAGTTTTGGGAAAGCTTCTATCGGAAATGCAGCGTTTTTGCGGGGGCGGAGAGGAAGTCGTATTTTCTAATGGCAGATTGTTTAATACACAACACACGATGACGACGCATAAACAAATGTCTGTTTCCCGCATATTCTGCCGCTCTGAAAAAGGATGGAGGGCGGCATCCGTTAAATCTTTTAAGAAAACTAAAAACCGCCCCCTCACTCCATTTTCCGCTTGTTACTCTCCGAAGCCCATCCCCCTTCATTTTCATCATCTCGTCATTCCTTTGCTGTTCGAGTCCTCTGCGGTCAGCCCTGTTTCCGCCGATACTGTCCATATATCACAGAAGCGAGGAGCGTATGAACAGTCAAAAATATACGGCGGCGATAATTGGAACAGGGAGAATCGGGTTTACGCTGGGGTTCGACAAAAAGCGCGAGCAGCCGGCATCGCATACGGCGGCGCTCAGGGCAAACAAGCGAATTAAATTGATTGCAGGCTGCGACACCCAGTCGGCTCGGTTGGCGGCTTGGAGTGCGTTTGTCAAAAAGACCGACGGCTACGACAGTGCGTCCGCGCTCTTTGCCGCGTGCCGTCCAGATATTGCTGTCATTGCGGTCAACGAAGACGCGCATTTGGAAACGGCGCTTGCGGCAATTCATGCCTGCCCGCGTCTCGTCATTCTTGAAAAGCCCGTTGCACTAAATATGCAGGACGGTAAAACGATTGTTGATGAAGCCGCCTCTCTCGCGGTTCCTGTTTTAGTCAATCACGAGCGCCGGTTTGCCGATGACTATCGGGCGGCAAAGCGCTGTCTCCGTACAATCGGGCGCATTCAGAGCGTAAACGCCCGTCTCGACTCAGGTCTGCGCGTCTATTCGCCCGACACGGAGGCGTCTGGCGCATACAGTCTCCTCCACGACGGCACTCATCTTGTTGATGTAGTCATGTTTTTGCTTGAGGACTGCGATTTTGCGGATGGCGAAAAGCCGGCGGCACCTTCGAACCGTGCGCCCTGCCTGCACGATATTAAAATCTCATCCGTCTATTACGATGAAAAATCGCCCGACATAGTGCGGAATGTCAGCGTTCACTGCACTTCGACAGCCTGTCCCGACGTCAATCTGCATTTTTCAGGACGGAGCCGCTATTTCGGTTTTGAAATCGACATTATCGGCACGGAAGGCAGAATAAAAGTCGGCAACGGCATTTTTGAAGTCTTCCGGCGCGAAGAATCGAAACTGTACACGGGATTTTATTCGCTTACGCCCGACCGACAGGTAAAACACTGCAAAAAAACGCGCTACTTTTCCAACATGGTGCAAAACGCCGTTGACTTTCTTGACGGAACAGCTCCGCTCCGCTCTACGCTCCAGACGGGCATGAACGCGCTTGCCGTCCTCGAAGAAATCAAAGACGGAATAAAATGCTGGAACGTCCGGTAAAGGCGGTAAAATAAAAGATGACTGTAAAGGTGCGGGCAGAAAGCGCAAATTATGGAAGAAAACGTCAGAGATTTGTCCAATCCAGTTGAATTTAAAGCCGCTTTTCCTGTCGAACATAGAGAATGCCGACTGCAATAAGATTTTACTTCCTCTTTTATGTGTTTTTTTTAATATGCGTCTTGACCGGCTTTAAGTCCGGTAAAATATTTATGGAGGTTGTAAATGAAAGTTTTTACAAAAATTGCGGCTGCCGCGCTTGTTGCCGTTGCCGCTTTGGGCATTGTGTCATGCAATACGGCGACTTCAGGGGGAGAGACTCCCGACACGCCTAATCCTCAGAAAATTAATGATGAAGCAACAGTAAAGACCGTAAAAGATACTCTTACCGTGCAGGAAATCGTCGGCAAATCGCAGAATAAGATTATTCTGCCCAAAGGCGGTGAAGGTGTTACGGTAACGTGGACATCAAATAAATCCGATATTATCGATTCGGAAGGGAACGTTACGCATAAAGACGGAACGGGCTTTGATGAAGTTGAACTTACCGCAACGATAACAAAGGGAGAGGCTTCCGCCAAAAAGACTTTTATAGTAAAGGTTGCGCAAAAGAGTACAGCTCTTTCTACAGAGCAAATTCTTGATTCAGTTACAATTCCGGTAAACTACGATAAAACCAAATACGAAGCTCAAGACATCGATGTGCAGGAATCAATATTGGTGGAAGATAAGACGGTAACTATTGAATACACATCATCAAACGATGAAAAGCACTTAAAATACAACTCGTCTACAAAAAAAATCACCGTACACCGCGATATTATCGATGTAACCGCACAGCTTTCCGTAAAGCTCACCTGTGAAGGAAAAGAAAAAACAAAGCAGATTCCGGTTTTGGTAGAGCGTATCCCTGCGTTTATAGAAGTAAATCACGGATTCACAACTACATTTGCTTTTGACGGTACAACGCTTACAAAAACAAGCACTTATCATCCGAAGAGCAATAATGCAAAATTCGCTTATACGGTAGATACAAAGAACGAAATCATTACGGTTTCTAAAACTCATACTTTCAGGAACGGCGAATTTTTAGATAAAGAAAAGTATATAAATGCTCAAATTGCAGAATTCTCGAAGGTTACTTCCGTTTATAAGAAAGCATACGAGCAGCCGAATCTTGAAAATCTTAGAAAGGGTGTAAATGCATTTGAGGGAAAGAGCTTAAAAAATGATGATGAGCTGATCGACTATATTCTTAAAAACGAGAATATCCGTAAGCATTTTGAAGGAATGACAGAAACTTCAACAAAGGACGACTTTAAAGCTCTTACTGTAGATAAAAAAACTGCGGGTATAAAAAACTACTGCGAAAAAAACTACAAGAGATAGCTGCTTATTATAATATACCTGACACCGTACCTTTCCTTGAAATGTTTAAAAAAGTTGAAGCGGCAGTAATTGTTGACATTCGAAAAGAAAAATCTAAAGAGTTTTTTACGAATATTAAATATAAATACAAAGTATCATCAGAGAGCGATAAGACTACCTATCCGAAGGGAGTCCGGTTTGAAGCAAAATATATTTATGATGCAAACCGAAGCTGGTATGAAAACAGAAGCTTCGGATACTGGCCTAATATATCTGGACGTGGCACTGGTACATGGAAGTTAGAAGCCGGTTCTCATAGTTATTATGGGAAATTCAATTCAGACTATACCGAATTTACTTATTCTAAGAAAAAGGAGCGTTGGCAAGAGCAACCTAAACCGGAAAACGGCAAATGGATTTTTGAAAAGCCTGTTGTAGATACAGACGGCAAAGTCAGCATGAAAGCCAAGAAAAACGGTTCGCCGGAAGAAGTTACATTGGAATTCTACCCGTACCAGCTTTAATTCTTTCCTAGCAAGGTTTCAAATACCTAAAGCGTAGTAAAACAGTCTGCCGAAAAAGCGCATTACTTTTTCGGCAGATTTTTTTTGCTTTAATTGCATATCGTTGCTTTCAGCGCAAAAACTCATCCGGCAGCGGCGCGCTCACGGTTATCGTTTTTCCGCTGACGGGGTGCTGAAAACTCAAACGTTGCGCGTGGAGCATTGTGCGCTTGTATTCCGGCGCGCCGTAAAGTACATCTCCTAAAATCGGCAGACCGATTGACGCAAGATGGACGCGAATTTGATGAGTGCGCCCCGTAAGCGGACGCGCTTCTATTTGAACTACAGGAATTCCTCCGATAACGGTGCGTTCTAAAACCGTAAAATCCGTGCGCGCATACAGTCCGCCTTGAGTTGCATTTAATGCGCCCCATTTTGCCCGCGCACTTTTAGGGCTTATGCGCCCGATATGATTTTCTACAAAAAATGTTGAATCTTCTTCCAAACGGCGGCTCTCTTGTGTGCGTCCCGCTCTTTCCGAGATGGCGCAGACGGCGCGGTAGATTTTTTGCACGGCGCGTTTTTCAAACATTTCGTGGACGGCGGTATTTACGGCGCGGGTCTTCGTAAACAGGATGACGCCGCTGGTTTCGCGGTCAAGGCGGTGCATGATTCCCGCGTAAGGCGGGTTACGGAGACCTGCCTCCCGCGCCCATAAATAGCGCACAACTGCGGCGTGCAGGCAATCGCGCTTTTCGCCGCCGACAATCGTTTCTTCCGTCGGGAGAAATGCAGGCTTGTTTACGGCAATCAAATCATCATCTTCGTAAAGCATATCGGCGGCAGTCATTTCAAACGCAATGTCGTCCGCCTGTTTTTCAAAAAAGAATTTTTCTTTATCGAACTCGACGCAGACAGTCTGCCCGCCTACCAGTTCGTACGCAGGGCGGCGTATCTGAAGTCCGTCAACGCTTACGGCACCCGCAACAAGCATTCGCCGTATTTTTGAATTCGACAGGGAAACGGCAGCAGATTTTTCAATATAAGCAGAGACGGCTTGAGCGAGTTCCGAACGCAGGAAAATGTCGAGACGTGATTTCGATTCTATCCGAAAGGTGAATTTCATAGGATTTTGTAGTCGGGACCGTCGTCGCCTGCAAAGATTTTGACCGCGCATTTTTCCATGCACACGTTGTTTGCAAACGCGGCAATGTCTAAACTTTCAGGTGAAAGCAAATCGTCGGGGCTAAAATCGGTTTCGATGACACATTCTTCGCCTTCGCCGGACAGCCGCGCAAACGCTCCGTTTAATCGCACAATATTTCTGACAACCGCGAACAAGTGCGAAAGACGCTTTTCGTCGTATTTGGTTTTCAGAAATGACAGTTGCATTTTTTCGATTTCCGAGTGCGGCACATCTTCCGGCGTAAAACCGGAACGAAAATCGCAGCTTCCGAGCCGCTGCCATTCGGCAAAGTCCGCAAAAAAGCGCGAGGCTTGAATTTTAAGCGGCTTTAAGACCGGTAAAAACCACGGAACCGCGCGACCGGCGGAATAAAACGTCCGGCAGGCAAACGCAATGTCCCGCGCACGGCGGATGTCGGCGGCGGAAAACAAAGCGGTTACGTGCGTCGGATGCGTTTCATTTTCAGAGCTTTCAGTTTGTTCAAAATCGATGTGATTGGGATAAAGATTCGCCGTAAAGTCAAGGCGGTCGCAAAAGGCTTTCAGCGAGTCGCCGTCGGTATTTGCATAAAAAAGATGAATGCCGAAGACGAGCGACGCAGTATTGAGCAGAGCCGCACGCCGCGAATATAATTTTTTATCGAAAAAAACGTGTCCGTCCGAGTCTGAAAGCGTAAAATCCAGCTCAATCGAACAGCTTAAAAAAGAAGCGGCGCGACAAATCTCTGCGTCAAGGGCGGAAGGCTCTATTTTTATAGAAAAAAAAGCGTCAGGAAAATCACGCTCGGCAATGTGCAAAAAGCGCAAAATCGCCGCTTTATCTTTTGCAAACGCCGCATCGCGGATAAAAACGGCTTTTTCCCCCGCCGTTTTGCAGCGCGATAAAAAATCTTCAATTTTCTGCGCCGACCATCCCGATACGCCCGACAAATCGGATGCACTCACAGCAGCGGAATTCCTGCCGCTTTGCATTCCTGCCGGATGCTTTCGGGCCACGCGCTTACCTGCGTTTCGCCGATGTGCGCTTTGCGGAGCAGGAACATACACAGCCGCGACTGCCCGATACCGCCGCCGAGCGTAAAACTCAATTCGCCGTTCAAGAGGCGTTTGTGAAAGTCAAGTTCCGCCCGCTCTTCCATGCCGCGCTCTTTGAGCTGTGCGCGAAGCGATTCGGGACTGACGCGGATTCCCATCGAAGACAGTTCCAACGCCGTCCCCAAAATGCTGTCCCAAAGAAGCAAATCGCCGTTTAAGCCGACGTGTCCGTCGCCGCTTTCGGTAATCCAGTCGTCATAGTCGGGAGCGCGGCCGTCGTGCAGGGAGCCGTCCGGCAGTTTTCCGCCGATTCCGATGATAAACACCGCGCCGTACTTTTTTGCCGCCGCATTTTCGCGCTCTTTCGGCGACAATTTGGGATATTCGCGCTGCAAGTCGTCCGAATAAATGAGTTTTATTTCTTCGGGGAGAATGGGCGAAAGTTTTGAATAATGGTCGAAAATATAAAATTCCGTGCGCTTGAGGCTCCGGTAGACTTTTTTTACGATGTCGAGCAGAAAAAATACGTTTCTGTCCTTTTCGTCAATGCACAATTCCCAGTCCCACTGGTCAACATACAGCGAGTGAATGGCGTCGAGCGTTTCGTCTGGACGGATAGCGTTCATGTCCGTGTAAATGCCGAAGCCCGGCTTACAGCCCATATCCGTTACCTTGAGCCGCTTCCACTTTGCAAGCGACTGCACAATTTCCATGCGCTGCCCGCCCATCTCTTTGACGGCAAATGACACGGGCTTTTCCACGCCGTTTAAGTCGTCATTGATGCCAAGTCCCGAGGGCACAAAAAGCGGCGCCGTAACGCGCGTCAAGTTCAATTCGGTTGAAAGCGACGTTTGAAAAAAATGTTTTATAGCGACAATCGCGTGCTCGGTTTCCCGAACAGCAAGAACAGGTTTATAGTTAGCCGGAGTTTTATACATAATGAGCGCATATTAGCGATATGGGGGGAAGTTTTCAATTGTGTTGAATTGGAGAATAGGCAGGCGGCAGAGAATGGAGTTTAAAATATTTTA
Source organism: uncultured Treponema sp. (assembly GCA_963539635.1). GTDB lineage: Bacteria > Spirochaetota > Spirochaetia > Treponematales > Treponemataceae > Treponema_D. The sequence goes on along the minus strand of CAUTOZ010000051.1, from coordinate 7,551 downwards.
CGGTGTGCCGCCTGCCCGAGATTTTGCCTTCGGCAAAACTCGCAAAAAACGGCCTGCGGGGCGCTCTCTTTTTGCGGATGCCGATGCATTATATCCATCCAGAATAGCGTCAAACGCTGCCGCCTGCGCAAAAGGGCAACGCGGCGGCTTATGCGGTTACTCAACAGCAAAGTGGAGACGCCGTAAACAGCGGGAACGAATATTGCGCCGGACTAACAGCACGCGCGAGCGTGCATGTATAACCATTTCCTTGCTCCGCCGGCGCCCAATAGCAGCGCGGTGTCCAATGCGGTTACTCAGTAACAAAGCGGAGACGCCGTAAACAACGGAAAATAAATCCTGCGCCGGATTGAAGCGGAAATGCCGCACGGCATTGCAGCGGAAAGCCGATTACGAACTCCGGCCGCGCCCAAAAATACAGTCGACTAAATGCCCCTCCGCACTACAAATTACGAATTACCAATTCTCCTGCCTTCCACTTGCGCCCAAAAACATCTTCGCTGTATTTTTACGCATGAAAATGCTAGTATGCTCTGCGGAGGCTGTATGAAAGGAATTATTCTTGCAGGCGGAGCGGGGACGCGGCTTTATCCGATTACGCTTGCGGTGTCAAAGCAGATTTTGCCGCTGTACGACAAGCCGATGATTTATTATCCGCTTTCCGTGCTGATGCTGAGCGGAATCCGCGAAGTGCTTATTATTTCTACGCCGCGCGACATTGTTTTTTTTAAGGAGCTTTTCGGAAGCGGCGAAAAGCTGGGAATGAAGTTTGATTATGCCGTACAGGATTCTCCGCGCGGACTTGCGGATGCGTTTATCGTCGGAAAAAACTTTATCGGGTCGGACAGCGTTGCGCTCGTGCTCGGCGACAATATTTTTTACGGTCAGAGTTTTACGTCAATTCTTAAAAAAGCGGAGCGTAAAGTTTCAACAGACGGAGGCGCGGCGGTTTTCGGGTATTACGTCAAAGAGCCTTCCGCATACGGCGTTGTGGAATTCGGCAAAGACGGCAAAGTCCTCGGAATTGAAGAAAAGCCTCGTACGCCAAAGTCGAATTATGCGGTTACGGGACTGTATTTTTACGATAACCGCGTCGTCGATATTGCGGCGGACGTACGCCCGAGTGCGCGCGGCGAAATTGAAATTACGTCGGTGAATAACGCGTATCTTGCCGACGGCTCGCTTTCAGTCGAACTTTTGGGGCGAGGAATGGCATGGCTCGACACGGGAAGTTACGACGGTTTGCTTGAAGCGTCAAACTTTATTGCGACAATACAAAAGCGGCAGGGACTGTACGTTTCCTGCATCGAAGAAATTGCGTTTACAAACGGCTGGATTACGCGCGAGTCGCTTGCCGCCATTGCCGCGTCGTACAAAACCGAGTACGGCGCGTACTTAAAACAGGTTTTGGAGCGTTAAATGCCGTTTACGTTTACAAAATGCGTTTCTTCATCGGGCATCGAGATTCCCGGATTGTATGAAATCCGGCCGAAAGTGTTTGGGGACGCGCGCGGCTACTTTTTTGAGTGCTATAGCGAGCGCGACTTTTTTGCGGCGGGACTGACTATGAAATTCGTGCAGGATAATCAGTCGATGTCGTCAAAAGGCGTTTTACGCGGTCTGCATTTCCAAAAGTGGCACCCGCAGGGAAAACTCGTCCGTGCAATCAGCGGGCGCGTCTACGACGTTGCAGTTGATTTACGCAACTCGTCGCCGTCGTTCGGAATGTACTACGGCACCATACTGGACGCGGAAAAGCAAAATCAATTCTATATCCCGGAAGGATTTGCGCACGGCTTTTACGTTTTGAGCGATACGGCGGTCTTCACGTACAAGTGCACGGATTTTTACCACCCCGAAGATGAAGGCGGACTTATGTGGAACGACGCAGAAATCAATATCGACTGGAAACTGCCCCCCGACGCTCCGCCCCCGCTGCTCTCGGAAAAGGATATGAGACATCCGCCGTTTGACAGGGGGAAGGGGTATTTTTAACAAAAAGGAAAGTAAGGAGATGTTTTATGGAACTTGCAAAACTAACGTCAAAAGGTCAGATTACAATTCCTCTTGCGATACGAAAACAGCTTCAGTTAGAGGCAGGAGATAAAGTTTTTTTTGAAGAAAGCAAAGGAAGAGTCTACATTACAAACGCATCTCAAATCACTTTGACAGATGTTCAGACACAAATGCAAGGTGAAGCCCAAAAAGCTGGATTTCAATCGGAAGATGATGTAACCGCTTATATCAAAGAATTGAGAAAATCGCATTGAGAGTTTTTGTCGATACTAATATCGTAATTTCCGCATTGCTGTTTCCAAACGGAAAAACCGCAAAAGTTTTCTCACATCTGCTTAGAAAGCATACGGTAATAATTTCATCTTACACAAGAGAAGAATGTAAAGAAGTCTTTGAAAAGAAATTTCCGACAAAAATGAAACAACTGAAAATATTCTTTAATGGAATCAATTTTGAAGAATTTGCAACTCCTGACAAAATCGATAGACAGAAATATCCAAACATGAGAGATGTAAAAGACTTGCCTATTCTTGCCTCTGCAATCCTTTCTGACTCGGATATATTATTGACCGGCGACAAGGATTTTGCCGATGTAAAAATTGATAAACCATTGATTTTTACACCGACAAGGTATTTTGAATTGATTGAGCATAAACCATGACATATACGCCAAAGCAGCCGGCAGGAAGTAAAACTGTAGTCTTACAGATTTAATTCAGTCTCCTGCCCGCAGCAATTTTGCCGCCAGCAAAACTGCTATGCGCGTATCTTTCCGCCGCTCATGTTCCTTCCCCCGCCGTCATCTTCCGATACCTCTCAAACAACTCTGCGACGCACGCGCTTTCGGTGATGTCGGCGGGGAGGTTGTAGGCGGCGAGGACGGCTTTGTCGTTGGCGCGGTGGGCTTTGCGGAGCGCGGGCGGCATGGCGGCTTCGTCGTAGAGGTCAGCGAGGCTTGAGTCGGGGAACCGGGAACGCGCGTCTAAAATGCCGTGCGCAGTTTGTTCTATTGCCGCTTTTTGCGCGTCCGTGGGCGTGCACCACGGAAAATTGTTGTACACGATTGTGTTGCTGTAACTGTAGCGCATTTCCAGCCGCCCGCAGACGGCGCGCATCCATGCCATGTGGACATTGCTGATCAACACGCCGAAGTGGTAGAGCGAAGCGTTGGGCATTTGAAAAAGTTTATCGCCGGCAAGAATTTCAGGATTTAAATAATCAATCGGAATATAACGCCGATTTTCAGATGAGACTTTAGGAATTGCGATGTATTCGGTAGTGCATTCTCGAATTTCTCCAAACAAAGTTGGAGTGTCTGCAAGTTGCTGTGTCGCAGTCTTTGTACTTTTAAGTCTAAAATCCCGAATATTCGCAATGCGTTTCATTAAACGAGGACACGCTTTTAAGTTAGCGGGACTGGCGTCAACAAGCCAAAAGCACCAACGTGGTTTCCGGTCGATAAAGTCTTTTCCCATCATGAAGGGACGCAAAAATTTTTCTCCCTGCGGCTCTTTTTTGACGTATTCTGCCTTTTCTTCAATCGTCATAATTAAATTGCCGTCATCAATGGGAGAACTGCCACGGAGCATCGACGGCACATCGCACAACGGTTTCGCCTGTCGTTCAATAAAAATATCCGCAGCGTCCAACAGATAGCCGTTTATGTTTTGGGCGGGCGTTTTCTTTCCGCCGGAATCGAATATGAGTTTTTGCGTCTCTGCCGAATCTTTATGCGAAAAACCGACAATCACGCAATGAACGTGCGCTTTTTCAGTCGATTCGGAATTCCAGCGGAACGTGCGCCACGCAAAATCAATGCGGATTTCGTACTGTGCAAACAGCGGCTTCCACAAAGCGGCAACCTGCTCCCCCTGCGTAATAGAGTTTGTAGAAACGAAGGCGGCTTTTATGTCCGTCCCCTTCATCATCGCCGCCGCTTTAAAATACCAGCCTGCAACGTAGTCAATATTGTTCGCAATGTCGGCGGAAATTGAGCGCAAGTCGTCCTTTTGCGTTTTTGACTGGTACGAATAGCCTACAAACGGCGGGTTCCCCATGATGTAGTCGTAGCGGCGCTCGCCGGTGCGGTCGATTTCTCCGAAAAACAGCGTTTCGGGCAGGGCGTAGTCGGCGCCGGTTTGGGCGGTAAGCGTTGCCCAGTTCATGCGGAGCGCGTTGCCTTCAACGATGTTCGCGCTCGTTTTGAGCGGCAAAAAGTCGATAGTTTGACTGATGAGCCGTTCGGTTTCCGCAATCATCTGGCTTTCGGCAATCCAGAGCGCGGTTTTTGCGACGGTAACGGCAAAGTCGTTTATTTCGATGCCGTAAAAATTGTCGATTTTGACGCAGATGGGATTTTCAAAGTCGCCCATGAGCGCTTGCCCGCTGAACCGCGCGGCAATACAGCGGTTTTCAAGGCGGCGGAGGCTCAAATACGTTTCCGTCAAAAAGTTGCCGCTGCCGCAGGCGGGATCAAGGAATTGCAGACTTCCGAGTTTCTTTTGAAAGTCGAACAGTTTTTGCTCCCGCGTTTTTGCCTGCGCGATGTGCATAATCTCTTCGAATTCGGCAGTAAGTCTGTCCATAAAAAGCGGATCGATGACTTTATGGATATTTTCGATGCTCGTGTAGTGCATGCCGCCCGTGCGCCGCGTTTCGGGGTTGAGCGTGCTTTCAAACACCGCGCCGAAAATCGTGGGACTGATTTCGCTCCAGTTGAACGGCGCGCAATGCTCCACGATAACGGCAACAATTTCCGGCGTAAAATTGGGAATCTCGATGTCCTCCGCGGCAAAAAGTCCGCCGTTTACATAGGGGAAGGGCGCAAGCGCGGTGTCGTATTTGTCGCGCGCGTCGATTTTCGTGTCCAGTCCCTTGAACAAATCGATAAGCGCCTTGCGGAGATTTTCCGGACGGAAGGACTGTATGTAGTCCTCAAACGCAGTTTTCGACGCGAAAAGCCCCGCGTCTTCGGCGTACAGACAAAAAACAATGCGGACGCAGAGGATGTTGAGACTGCGGAGGCTGTTTGCGTCGGGCGCGATGTACTCTTTGAAAAGCGCGTCGTAGAGTTTTCCGACAAGTTTTCCCGCGTCGAGCGAAACCTGCTCCTCGCGCCGGATATTTTCGCTTTTGCGGTTTACGAGGAACTCAAGGCGGTAAAAATCCTTTTCCAAGTCGGTAAGAAGAATGCGCTCCGGCTCGCCGTTGGGATTTTCCATGTCGTACACAAGGAATTCGGAAAAATTGCAGGTTACAATCCACTTAGGATGCAGACTCAAGGGGAGTTCCGCGACATACTTTTTTGCCTGCTGAAAGGGCGTGAGTGAAACGCCGTCCGACTGCTTAATCGGCTCGCGTAAATCTTTGTGAGAGCCTTTTTGTTCTATCATTACGCGCGTTTCGGGGATGTACGCGTCAATAAAGTTCGTAATCGTCTTGTTTTCAATTTTTTCTTTGACCTGCTCTTCAAAAAAGATGAAATCCGCGTAGTCTTCCACCCCGAAAACGCTTGAAAGCAAATCAATCCAAAACTTCTGCGTTTCGCCCTTTTCATACCCGCGCCCCTGCCAGCGAGCGGCAAACTGCTTGGCGCGTTTTTTCTGTTCCGTCTGTGTCATGGGCAGAAAGTGTAGCGGATTTTTAAGGGAATGCGAACTGAGTTTTAGGGAGGGAGCAATGTATAATTAGGAATTACGCACTACGCATTCCTAATTACAAATTAATCCCCCCTCTACCGCGCAAAAAAAAAATCCGCTATACTTACGCTCGCGGGCGCAATTTTGTCCGCAGTATTTAATTTCAAAAGAGGCTTATTATGGAAGATAACGATGTTCGTGTGCGTTACGCGCCGTCTCCGACGGGGATGCAGCATATCGGCGGGGTGCGCACTGCGCTTTTTAATTATCTTTTTGCACGCTCGCGCGGCGGGAAATTTATTTTGCGGCTTGAGGATACCGACCGCACTCGTTTTGATGAAAAATATGTAAAAAATCTGTACGACACCATGTCGTGGCTCGGAATAGAATGGGACGAAGGCGGCGAAAAAGGCGGCGAGTACGGTCCCTACGTTCAGAGTGAGCGCTTCGAGCTGTATAAAAAGTATGCGGCGGAGCTGGTTGAAAAAGGCGAAGCGTATTATTGTTTTTGCGATTCTGAGCGGCTTGAGCGGATTCGGAAGATTCAGACCGAAAATAAAATGGCTCCCGGCTACGACCGCAACTGCCGTCATCTTACTGCCGACGAAATCAAAGCGAACATCGACGCAGGCAAACCGTATGTCATTCGTCTTAAAGTCCCGATGGAAGGCGTTACGCAATTCCATGACCACTTGCTCGGCAATATTGAATGGAAAAACGAGGACATTAGTCCCGATCCGGTTTTGCTCAAAAGCGATGGATTTCCGACCTACCACCTTGCGAACATCGTTGATGACCACTTTATGAAAATCAGCCATGTTATGCGCGCGCAGGAATGGATTCCGTCAACGCCCCTGCACGTGCAAATGTACCGCGCATTCGGCTGGGAACATCCCGAATTCTGCCATCTGCCGATGGTCAACGGCAAGGACGGGCAAAAACTGTCCAAACGGCACGGTGCAACCTCCGTCAATGAGTTCCGCGCCCGCGGTTATCTGCCGGAAGCGATTATCAATTATGTCGCCATGCTCGGCTGCTCGTATATCGACGGGCAGGATATGTATTCGCTCAAAGAACTTGAAGCGAATTTCAAACTGGAACATCTGAATAAAAGTCCCGCCGTCTTCGACTACAAAAAACTTGAATGGTACAACGGTCAATATATTCGTCTTTTGTCCGACGAAGAATTGTACCGCCGCACCTTGCCGTTCATCACGGGGACGGGAGACGCCGCGCTCGACATCAATATTTCCCCGGAATTCCCTGCGCCCCATGTTGGAAGCGAATATTCCGGCGTCGCACTGGGAGATGACGGCGAGCCGTATTGCGTCGATAAGTCGATGAATATGAGCGGTGCTGACGTAAAAAAGGCGCTGCTTTTGCTTATGCCGCTGATAAAGGAGCGGCTCAAATATCTTACCGACGCTGCGGAAATGGTACGTTTTATGTTTACGGAGCCGAACGACCCTGCGCCGGAAACAATTATTCCCAAAAAACTCGACGCGGAAAAAACAAAAGAGATTCTGGCCGCGGCAAAAGATTTTGTTGCCGCGCTTCCGCCGCTTTCGCATGACGAAGCCGAAAACCGCGCAAAAGAGACTGCCGAAAAACTCGGCGTTAAGCTCGGCGACTTTATGATGCCGATCCGCATGGCGCTAACGGGAAGCCGAATCAGTCCGCCGCTTATTGGCTCCATTTTGATTTTAGGCGTACCGCGTTCACTGGAGCGCATAGAACGAACGCTTGCCGCTTTGTAGAGACCGGCTGCGGGCGGGCGCGGGCGACAGAGAACGAGGTTTGAAAGACTTAACGGCGTCCCGTCCGCAAAAGATTTGTCGGGCTGTTACTACTTTTTGTAAAAGATTTAACCAGGTAGCGTCCGCCGCACGTTTTGCCT
>CAUTOZ010000050.1:0-19416 GCA_963539635.1 uncultured Treponema sp. | reverse complement strand
GGGTGTGTAAGGAGTTAAATTAAACCACGGCGCCCCCGCCCGCCCCAAAATATTCATAATCGTCTTTTTGTGTATATTCTTGAAAAAAAACGACTCCAATCCGGCGCAGGTACTGCGTCTACCGTTTGCAGAGGACTGGAGGACGAAAGGTATCTGTAACCAGCTTTCTGCGCTTTGTATTATACGCTGCTTTTTCCACAAAACCGATGTGAACGGAAAGACTTATCTCTTAAACACAACAGCAATTATCCACAAGTGCGGACAGCATTTCCGGCATTTAGAAAACGCCGCTGTGCCTGACTCAGTTAGTACTCTGGAACGAAATGATTAAACGGGCAAGCGGCTTTTGATTCGTCATGCAGGAGTGGGCACCGCGTTAAATAAAACTGCCGCCAGCAGAAAATAAAATTCCTGCAGACGGCAGTTAATGAAGCGCCTGGCAGCCGCTTATTTCATGTCTTTCATCATGCCGTCGTCTTGTTTGTCCATGTTCGACTGCATCATGTTGTCGGATGACATTTCGCCCTCTTTCATCATCTCGTCATTTTGCATATTCATGTCTTTTGAAGATGATGTCGTTGCACAGCCTGCAAAAAGAGCGGCTGCAAGACTTCCGATGGCTAATGCCTTTACCAATGTACCTTTCATCATATTAAACCTCCTGCGTAACCGGAATACCGGCTGCAATTATGACTGGTGCGGAGAATATCATACCATTTATTTTTTTGTAAAGTATTTTGTAAGGGAGCGAGTCCGTCATTGAGAATATGTTTTTTGTCAACAATTTTCTTGACTTAAAAAATAGTCGGCACTATACTCAAAAACATCTTCAGGGCTGGGTGAAATTCCCGACCGGCGGTAAAGTCCGCGAAAGCAAACGCTTTGATTTGGTGCAATTCCAAAACCGACAGTTACAGTCTGGATGGAAGAAGATGAATAGATGAATTTTTTTATCTGTTTATATTGCCATGCTCTAAGCCCGAAGCGCATTCGGGCTTTTTTTATGCCCGCGTGCTTTTGGGCATATACGAGGAGGAAAATGATGAACACGTTGGAAGGAACGTACTCAGGACACGGACTGCGTATCGGCATTGTCGCCGCGCGCTTTAATGAATTTATCACTGCAAAACTGGTAAGCGGTGCAAAAGATGCATTGCTGCGGCACGGCGTAAGCGAAGACAATATTACGCTTGCATGGACGCCGGGCGCGTTTGAAATTCCGCTCGCTGCCAAAAAGATGGCGCATTCGGGCAAGTACGATGCCGTAATTACGCTCGGCGCCGTTATTAGAGGCGCTACTCCGCATTTCGATTATGTGTGCGCGGAAGTTTCTAAAGGCGCTGCGCAAACGGCATTGCAAAGCGGCGTTCCCGTCATCTTTGGCGTGCTGACGACTAATTCGATTGAAGAAGCGGTTGAGCGGGCAGGAACGAAAAGCGGCAACAAAGGCTTTGATGCGGCGATGGCGGCGCTTGAAATGGCGAATCTCGTAAAGGAATTGTAGGCATGGCGGATTGCGAATACATGCGCCGCGCGCTTGCGCTTGCAGAGCAGGGTGAAGGCGGCGTCAATCCCAATCCTTTAGTCGGGGCTGTCGTGGTAAAAGACGGCGCAATAGTCGGTTCGGGCTGGCATAAAAAATACGGAGACGCGCATGCGGAAGTCTATGCGTTAAACGAAGCAGGAGAGGCTGCGCGCGGGGCGACGCTGTACGTAACGCTTGAGCCGTGCTCTCATCACGGAAAAACGCCGCCGTGCGCAGAGCGGATTATAAAAAGCGGCATTGCGCGCTGCGTCATCGCAATGAAAGACCCCAATCCGCTCGTTGCGGGAAAAGGCATTGCCATGCTCGAAAAAGCCGGCATAAAAACGGAAACGGGACTGTGCAAGTCGGAAGCCGAAGCGCTCAACCGCGTATTCATTAAGTATATCACGACGGGTATTCCCTTTTTGTTTTTAAAAAGCGCCGTTACGCTCGACGGAAAACTTGCGGCGCGCTCAGGGCATTCCCAATGGATTACAAACGAAGAGGCGCGGAAAAAAGTGCAAAAACTGCGCAATAAGTACATGAGCGTTATGGCGGGAATCGGGACGGTGAGAGTCGATAATCCGCGTTTGACGGCGCGCATGGAAAACGGCAGAAATCCCTACCGCATTATCGTTGACCCGCATTTGACCATCAGCCGCGGCGCGCGGATTTTACATTACGGCGACGGCAAAACGATTATCATTACGTCGGAAGCAGAATGCGGGCGGGAAAAGCACAAAGATATTGCTGACCTGCAAACGGAATTCATTTTTATGGAAGGACGTGCGTTCAGTTTTGCCGCAATGCTCAAAAAAATCGGAGAGCGCGGTATCGATTCTGTCATGCTTGAAGGCGGCAGCGTGCTCATCTCGCAGGCGTTTCGAGAAGACGTTATCGACGGCGGCGAGATTTTTATTGCGCCGAAAATTTTAGGCGACAAAGAAGCCGTGTCATTTGTGCATGGATTTTCTCCGTCGGGAATGGACGGCGCAATCCGTTTGCCGAACGTTAAAGTCAATTCTTACGGCGATAATTGTTCGATGGAATTCTACAAAGAATCCTATCAAAGCCAGCACGGATAGGAGACGAGTATGTTCACCGGTTTAATAGAAGAAATTGGCAGTGTCATACGCGTTTCTGATACAAATCTTTCGCGCAGAATTTCGGTCCGCTCTAGGATAGTCGTTCAAAACGCGAAAATCGGCGACAGCATTGCGACAAACGGCGTGTGCCTTACCGCAGTTGAAATCGGCAGCGATTATTTTACCGCAGACTGTATGCATGAAACGATACGGAAGACCAATCTTATCCGCCTCAAAGCGGGGGAGGCGGTCAATTTGGAAAAATCGCTGACGCTTGCAGCGCCGCTCGGCGGGCATTTGGTAACCGGCGATGTCGATTTTGAAGGGCAAATCGTTTCGGTCAAAAAGGACGGTATTGCAAAAGTCTACACGATTGAAACGCCTCAAAAATACCTTCGCTACATGGCGGACAAAGGCAGAGTGAGCGTTGACGGCGCAAGTTTGACGATTATGGCGCTGAGTCACGAAGCATTTTCGGTATCGCTCATTCCCCACACGCAGGCAATGACGACGCTCGGAAGCAAAAAAGATGGCGCATTCGTCAATATCGAAACGGATTTGATTGCAAAATACGTGGAACGAATGCTTCTTGCCCCCAAGGAGGAGGAGCAAAGTCCTCCGCCTCGCATGAATAGAGCGTTTTTAGCAAAATACGGATTTTAGAGGGCGGCAGACGCTTGTTCAGCCGTAGAATCTTTGACGGGAGAGGGCGAGTCAAATTGTACGCAAGAGGAAGAATTATGCTCAATACGATAGAAGAAGCGTTAGAAGATGTAAAAAATGGAAAACCGATTATTATCGTCGATGATGAAAATCGGGAAAATGAAGGCGACTTGTTTGTGGCGGCGCAAAAGGCGTCGCACGAATCGATAAATATGATGGCAATGGATGCGCGCGGGCTTACCTGCGTGCCGATGAGCGCTGAATGGGCGGCGCGTCTCCAACTTTTGCCGATGACGGCGGTCAATACAGACGCAAAATGCACTGCGTTTACCGTGTCTGCCGATTATAAACACGGCACCACGACCGGTATTTCAATCAGCGACCGCCTTGCGACGATTCGGCACCTTGCAGACCCCGCCTCTTCTGCCGAAGATTTTACGCGGCCGGGACATATTTTTCCGCTGACGGCAAAACCCCGCGGCGTTTTAGAGCGCGAAGGCCACACGGAAGCGACGGTCGATTTATGCCGTCTTGCAGGCTTAAATCCCGTCGCCGTTATTTGCGAGATTTTAAATCCCGACGGCACAATGGCGCGCCTTCCGCAATTGGAAAAACTTGCGGCGGAAAAAAATCTGAAAATCATTTCGATTGAAGACTTAATTGCATACCGCAAAAGAAGCGAACAACTCGTCTCCGTTTCTATTGAGGCGGATATGCCGACTGAATACGGCACCTTTTCAATCATCGGTTTTGACAACAATCTTGACGGCAAAGAGCATATTGCGCTTGTCAAAGGAAACGTCCGCGGCAAAGAGAACGTACTGGTGCGCATTCATTCCGAGTGTTTTACCGGCGATATTTTAGGCTCTCGTCGCTGCGACTGCGGGGCACAACTCCACACCGCAATGCAAAAAATCCATGAAGAAGGCGAAGGCATTATCTTGTACCTGCGGCAGGAAGGGCGCGGAATCGGGCTTATCAACAAACTCAAAGCCTACAAACTCCAAGAGGAAGGACTTGATACGGTGGACGCAAACGCGCACTTAGGTTTTGCCGATGACCTCCGCGACTACGCTCCTGCAGCCCAAATGCTCCGCGCGCTCGGCGTAACGTCTATCCGTATTCTGACGAACAATCCTGCCAAACTTGAGGGACTGGAAAAGTACGGCGTTACGGTTACCGGACGTGAAGCAATTGAAATTCCGCACAACGGCTTAAACAAACGCTACCTTTTGACAAAGCAACTGCGTATGCGGCACCTTCTGCATATCCAAGGAGAAGCGCAGGAAACCGGCGGGCGGCGCTGAGCGGTTTTTCCGTACTTTGCAGATTTTGCAGTGCTCCGCTCACCCGCGTTTTACCGGACGGTAAAACATACAGGAAAACAGAGGTTTCGTCCGCGAGAGATTGGCGGGAAACGGGAAACCTTGTACTCCCAATAGCAGTTGTTTTACACGCCGTATACAAAGAAGACGCACAAACAAAATTCCATTTTCTTGAGAGAATATCTGCACTCCAGCGGGGGGAAGGGGTGGATATTCTCGTGCGGGCGGAATTCAGTTGTGTCTTTCAAACACCATTCTCAGCCGCCTGCCGTCATCCGGATTTTAGACGTAATCAACAATCTTGCCGCAGCGACGCTCCTGATAAACGACGTTGACTACACTTTTACCATCGGAAACCGTGTGCGGACAGTCCCCTTTGCAAAGCATAATGCTGCGCTAACAGACTTCCATTCCTACTTCCCCGCTGCAAATTACCAATTCTTTCCTCATCCGCATGAATAAGTGCAGTCTGCAAGAGATTAACTGTGCGGCGCGGCAACTTCGCTGCGGCTGTGGACGCCGAGTTTTTTAAAAATACGGCGGTTGTGGACGGCGACGGTTGATGAGGCGATTCCCAATTCAACGGCAATTTCCTTATCGCTCCAGCCGTCGGCGATATGGTGCGCAATCGTAATTTCTTTTTTAGTCAGTCCTGCCGAAACAAAGCGCGCGTTGCGTTTGTGCTTTTCCATTTTTTCATCTGGAGAAGACAGCGTTCTTTTGAGCGTTTCCGTATGCGTCTGCGCTGCATCACTTTTTTTGTCTTTCGGCGGCATTTTTGTTTCCGGCAGAGGCGCCTTTGGCTGCAGAACGGATTTTTGCCGCGCGCTTTTGCTGCTTTCTATTGCGGCAATAGAATTGATGCGCCGTATCGCTATGATATTTGTAATGCGCAAAATCAAATGACCGATATTAAACGGTTTTTGAATAATGTCGGTCGCACCGCGTTGTAAAAGGTGCGTTACATTCTGCGGCGTAATGAAATTCGCCGTTACCATAAACGGCGCCGAGCCGAACGCTTCCTTTTCTTTGAGCAAATCCAGCGCATTTTTTCCCGGCAGCGAAATTGAACACAAAATGAGGTCGGGCTTTACGGCAGACAGTTCTTTTTCAAACGCTTCTCCAGTGCTGAATGCAATCGTGCGGAAAAACGGGCGCAGTTCCCGTTTGAGCAGTTTTCGTATCGCAGCGTTTTCTTCAAGAATACAGATGGTCTCTGTGTAAAGCGGCGGCGCCTTTCTGCCTGCCATTTTTGCGTCGTCAATACTTTCTGCCTCCGTTTGCGCTTCATCATCGCTTTCTGAGGGAGGCGTGTCATTTTCAATTGGAATAGAATTTTCTTCCGTGAATGCCGCAGGCGGCAGCGCAATCCGCGTAATAATTGTGTTGCCTTCCGAGTCGGGGACGATTTCGATATTCCCGTTAAAAAATTGCAGCAGCCTTCGGACAACGTATAAATAAATGCCCCATGACTGTATCGCTTCGTCAAAATTTGCGCCGTCGCTTTCGTCGTCTTCTGCATTCAGCGCCGTTAATTCAAGAATATTTTGCCAATCGGAATTTAATATCGGCTCAGAATAAAAATGCAGCGAATATACCAGCGTGTAATTCACGTATTCAACGGAAATTAAAATCGTGGTGCCAGAGGTAACGCGGCGGACAACCGTTTCAACTACAAACTTAAACAGGATTGACAGCAGCGTCTTATCGAGACGAACGGTAAGACTCGGGTCAAAAGTCTCTCGTATATCGGGCGTACAGCCGCTTAAATAAAAGGAAGAAAGCGAATTTTTTATCGTGCCCAGCATAAAGTCATGCAGGTTTGCAGGTTCTGCGTTTGCTTCCGTCTCATAGCGCGTATTTTCATAGTATGCAATAAGATGAAGTGCGCTTATCAATTCCTTTGAATATTCGATATTATCTTTTATGTGCGAGAGCGTGCCGCGGTCAAGCCGTGCTGAAAAACGCTCGAACAGCGACGAAAAAACTTGGAGCGGGTCTAAAAGCAGCAGCGACAAATGAGAATACACGCAGCTTATGCGCCGCGCTTCTGCCGTTTTCTCTTTTGCCGCGCGCGTGCTTACCTGTAAATACGCTAGTTTATCGCGTACCTGCCCTTGAATGTGCATAAACGCCGTCGTTCCAAAAATGATGAGCGCAAGCGTTTCCGGCAGGTCAAGGTCGTGGTCAAAGAAGCAAAATACGGCAGAAGAATTATCCGAAAAGCGGATTGCGTGAAAAAGTTGCTGCAAGACGAGCAGATACAGAGAAAAAAGCATGGTCAGGCATATTTTTTTGCGGGCGGCAGGATTGTAGCGGAGCGTTAATCGGCACTGTACGGTAAAAAAGATAAGCGCAGTCACCATCGCAAAAAGGACAATCGGCCTTCCATGCGCGTCGGAAATATTCAATATGAAATAAAGGATTCCAAGAGAAGCGATTGCCATGTTGAACAGCGGCAGCATGGTAAAGGCGCTTTGCGTTCGTCGGGGAAAGTTTCCGAATACGGGCGCATTCATCTTTTGTACAATAACGATTGCCAAAATGATGACGAGGCAGATAAAGACGTAATTTGCCTTATACATATAATGTTCGACGGTAAAATTGTTCATAACACCGCCGAAAAATGTTCCCGACGCAATAAAAATGTGCAAAACAAGGAGCGCGACGATAAGCGCAAAAAATATCGAATTCCAGTCCTTAAAAAGCGCCGTGTTGAACACAATGTAGAGCGCGGTGATGATACAGGCTGCCAGCGCAAACGCCAGATAAAAGGAAATCATGCTGCTTGCCGTCATAAATGTGTTTAAGGACATCGCAAACGCTCTGACGTGGGCGGGGTGCGATGAAGTCAAACGGATTCTCAGCGTTAAAGGCTGCGGTTGATTGGCAGGCGGCGCATAGCGTCCTGCGCTGTGCCGGCCGAGAATGGGAACAAGGCTGACGGCGTTGTGCCATGCGCCGAGCGAAGTTTTTGAGTGCGGAACGCCTGTGCCGGTTTTTCCCGCAGAAATCCACATACCGTGCGCGTCTTCAAAAAAAACTTCCGCCGTAAAAAACACTTCGGGACTAAAATACAGCACTTCCCGCTCGCGGACGGCGGTATTTGAAGGAATTTCTGTTTCAAGCCAGACGGTGCCGTCTTCTGAAAAAGCATTCGCATAATCGCACGGCGTAAAATCGCTTCGCATGATGGCCGATGCCGGCATATCAGGCTTTTCGGCGACATACGTTTTAAGAGGAAGTTCTGTATGGTTAAATCCGGCTGAAAGATACATCAGCAAAAGGAAAAAACTTTTCACCGCCGAAAGTCTACACTATATATCCGCTCTTATAAAGCATGCGCTGCAATAAACACAAAAAAGAACGTCATTTTACTCGATTTACAGCGTACAAGATGACGAGAAATCGCCGCGTTGACGGGAAACGCCGTTTTTCCGCAGTCGAAAAGCGTTCTTTCCCGTCAACCGTTGTAATCTGCCGTCCGCAGTGTTTGCCGTGCGCAGATTAAACCGGCAGTTCGATTGCGTCCGTTCCCGCCGCCTGCGCTTTGTCGCAGATAACAACATCTCGCCGCTCGGAAAGACGTTCGGCGAGGCGGCAGGCTGCGGACTGGAGCGTTTCTGGCGTTACGGAAAGCATCGTATGCAGTTTTGCCGCTCGGTCTTCATCGGCAATGCAGTACAGCGTCCGCATAAAACCTGCATTGCCGCGTCCGACCGGTGAAAACGGCTGAACTTCATCGCCGTACGCGCCGATAACAAGATTTTCGCATTCTTCCGTATCAAGCGCGGAGGCTGCGGCGTCGTGTAAGCAGTCGGCAAAAATATCGAGCGTTTTAAAGGGCGTCGGGTCTCGGAACGAAGAAAACAAAAATTTTCCCAAAATATTTGCGGCAGTTGCGCTTGAGCCGTATGCGCCGCCGGTTGTTCTGACGCGCTCCCATAAGTATGTGCCGGAAAGATGGTGCGCAAGGACGAGGTCTGCGGCGTTCTCTTTTGAGCCAAAAAACGTTCCGGGCAGGGCGGAGGCGCAATAGCCGACTTGCGCGCCGACGGTAAACACTTCCCGCGCAGGGATTTTTGTCTGTCCTTTAAGCAAAAGGAGTTTTTTTAAGTCCTCTTCATTTTGCGCGCTTTGAGCGGCAGGCGCTCTTAAGTCGTTTTTGACTACAAAAGACTCAAGTTCAGGGAGGAGTGTTTCCATCGTTTTTTCGTCCGCCGTAACGTGCAGAAGGGAGCCCTGCGTCTGCAATTCGCGTTTTAGAAAGTCAAAATGAGCGGCAAGGTCTTTTGTCTTTTCTTTACAAATTGCATTGACTGCAAAAACCTGCGTAAGTCCGCGCCAAATTTCGTTGACACAGGTCGAATGCGAATAGGAACTTTGCGCCCGCGTTAAAGCAAAATGTGTGCCGCGCGGAACGACGTGTGCAAAAAGGGCGCTTTTTGCCTCATTGCACAGATTTTCGATGCGCTGTACGTCCGTAAACTCAAAAGTTGAAACGGCTTCAAAAAAGAGAGAGGCGGCTTCGTGCGCTTTTTCAGAAAGCATACGGACGGAAAAAATCAGATAGTCGCGCCCTGCGCAGTGATATTTTTCAAGACGTTTTTGCATTTTTTCAGAATGCGGCGTCTGCCCTGAGCCTGACGTTACAAGCCGCGCTTCAATGCCTCCGGTGAGAACGGCAGTTTCTGCCGCGCATTGTGCCCAATTTTTTCCGTTCCAGCCGGCGTTTGCCGCGCAGTAGGCAAAAAGCGGAAGGTATGGATATTCGCGTGCCGGAAGATTATCGAGCGGAATGCACAGTTCAAGATAGGCAATGCCGTTTGTCTGTTCGACATTTTTAAAAAGCGGTATTTCGTGCGCGCCGTTTTTAAACACGTCAATTTCGGTTTTGATTGCGCCTGAGTCGGGCGTCAAATCGCTTATTTTGAGGCGGGGAATGCAGGACGTTTCCTGCGTGCTTTCTTTTTTTTGCTGATAGGCGTGCAGGGCGATAAGTTCCGCTTTTACGCGCTCAACGTCAGCCTCCGCGCTCACCATTTTTACGAGGGCCGCTTCCTTTTTATTCCGGTCCCGAATATACGAATTTGAAGGCTTTACGCAGACAAACGAGCGATGTTTATTTTCTAAAAGATATTTTTTTATCAACGAGACGATGTATTCGCTGCCTTTTTCTGCTTTTTCGCGGATTTTTTCAAAGGCGGCGCGGTAGAGCAAATGCGAGGCAGGCTCTGCGCCGTAATTCCACGCGGCAAGCGCACGCTCCAACAGCACCAGCGAATACGGACCGCCGGAACGCACAACTTCGCGGTTTGCAAACTCCGCTGCCATTAAAGCGGCGTCAATGTCGCGCCGGTCAATACCGTCCGTGCACAGCCGCTCAAGTTCATCGAAAATCAGACGGTACACTTTTTCTTCGTTTTTTGCCTTAACGCCATGCAAGCCGAGCGAGAACGTAAAAAAGCGCGTTTCGGCAGCCGTGCCCGTCAGCGGTGCAAGGTCGTCTCCGAGCAGACTTTCTGTCAGCGCTTTTGCAATCGGAGAGCCGTCGTGTCCGGTCAGCACTTCCGACAAAAATGAACACTCAAGCACTGCGTCAAGCTCTTTTGTTTTGCCGCAAAGCCAGTTGACGGTAACGGTCGCGCCCGTCGCTCCGCTTGAAGGCGCCTTCTCTGTAATTTGGACAGGATTTGTAAAAGTCTCAGGCGTTTCCATTTTTTCACATTCTTCTATAGTAATGCGCTCACAATGACTTGATTCCGACTGGTTACGCTGTTTTTCGAGCCGGTCAAGAACATTCAACTGTAAAAAATCGAGCTGCTGTTCAGTCGGGATGTTGCCGTAGAGAAAGACCAGACAGTTTTCCGGCACGTAATACTTTTTGTGGAACGTTTTAAAGTCCTCGTAGGAAAAATGGGGAATGGATGCAGGGTCTCCTCCGGAATCGACGGCGTAATTTGTGCCGGGAAAGAGACTTCGGAATTGGATGTCTGCCGCAACGGATTCAAAAGAAGAGTAATTTCCCTTCATTTCGTTGTAGACGACCCCTTGAATTGAAAAATTGCCCGCGTCGTCGAGTTCGAGCCGGTGCGCTTCCTGCATAAACGCTTCTTTTTTGAGCAGCGGAAAGAAAACGGCATCTGCGTACACGTCCATGAGATTAAAATAGTCCGCTTGAACCATTGAACTTGCAGGATATACGGTTTTGTCAGGATAGGTCATCGCGTTCAAAAAGGTGTGGACGCTTTGATTCATCATGTTCGTAAACGGCTCTTTGAGCGGAAACCTTTCCGAACCGCAAAAAACGGAGTGCTCCAAAATGTGCGCCGCTCCGACAGCATTTTTTATGGGCGTCCGGAATGCAAATGCAAAAAGATTTTCCTGATCATCGTTCAAGAGGTGAAAAACCTCAAGTCCCGTCCTGCGGTGGCGAAGATATACGCCCTGTGAGCCGTTGTCAGGCACGTCGGTAACAGAAATTAAATCAAATCCCTTATAGGATTGGGTGATGGTATTTTTAGTTTTCGGCATGACTGGAGTATAGCGGAAAACACAGGCGGCTGCTATGGAAGGCGGCGGACGGTAAAAACGATGTTTGAAAGACGTAAATGGAGGCACAAGCCGCTGCAAGTTTTCGCTGGTCGATTGTTACAGTATTTGACCGCTGCGGCTGGGGGCTGGACGTCTGTAACTCCGCTGAGTCTTTAAAATGCCGTTCTCTGCCGCCCGGCATATCCCCCGCTTGCCGTCCGTGCGGAGGATATTGTAAAATCCGGTATGCAAAGTTAAACGGGCAGGAGATTTATTTGAACGTAAAAGGTCTTGGGGAAATAAAGGCGGTTGCATTCGATATTGACGGAACGCTCTATCCTGAGCGGTGCCTCCATTTAAGCGCGGCGCCTCACTATCTGCGTCATATTGTGTTTTTTGTTTACTACGGACTTGTGCGCTCAAAGATGCACCGGCTCGACTGCGCTGTGGATTTCCGGAGCGTGCAGGCTCAACAGATGGCGCGATTTTTACATTCTTCTGCACAAGAGGCCGAAGAAAAACTTAATGCAATCGTATACGACGGGCTCAAAAAAAATTTTGAAAAAATCCAGTGTTATAAAGGTGTGCCTGAAACCTTTGCCGCACTTAAACACGCGGGACTGAAAATTGCGCTGCTTTCCGACTTTCCGCCGGAGCAAAAAGGGGAAATATGGGGACTAAAACCCTATTGCGACGTCATTCTCGGAAGCGAGTTTTTAGGCGCGCTCAAACCTGCCGCGTATCCGTTTTTAGAAACGGCAAAGCGTCTTGGCGTTGCGCCCGAACACGTCTTATACGTCGGAAACAGCATTAAATACGATGTTGCCGGTTCCCGCCGTGCCGGAATGAAAAGCGCCTGTCTGCTAACGGGAGTTCGCGCTCTGCTTCGCTTACCGGTAAAGGGGGCAGATATTTGTTTTACAAGCTATCGTCAATTACAAAATATTCTGTTAGAATAACGCCCTGTTGAAAAAGCGGGCAATAAACGTTTTCAATTAAAATGGGTGGGGAAAAATGCCATTTACAATTATTCTCATTGCGGCTCTCGTATCCGCAGGAATTTCCTATGGATTTCATGTCTTCGGGAAAGATAATGGTTCGATGGACAAGGTGCGCCGGTATGCCGATAAACGCCGTGCTGACTTTGAGGAATTTTTTAAACAGCGGACAGAACAACTTCACAACGAAAAATCAGAACTTGCCACCGTGCAAGACAGAGCGGCTGCTGCAATCAAGCGGCTTGAGTCGCAAATTGCCGAGTTCAATACAAAAACTGAAAACCTTGCGCTGGACGCAAACGCCGTCAAGGATATGGAAGACAAAATAAATTCCTACGGCGAAGCGCTCCGCGAGTTAGTCGATATGACAAGCGGCGTAGAAGAAAATCTTACCCGCCTTAAAAATGAATCTACTGTCATCGAGACGTTGACAAAGCGGCTCAACGAGCAAAAATCCGGTATCGACGCGATTGAAAAGCGCCTTCCGCAGGTACTCAAAGACTTTTCTTCCGCAAACGGCGAGCAGCTCAAAGCGATAGGCTCTCGGCTCTTAGATGAATATGACGAACGCGGACAAAAACTTATCGGAGAACTTTCTGAAACGGAAGAAAACGCAAAAAATTCCCTTGAAGTCTTCCGCCGTGAAATTGCTTCGTCCTATTCTGAAGCCGCCGAGCGTGCAGAAAAACTTGAAGAAGACGCATTTTTGCATTTGAGCGAAAAAGCCCGAGCGCGTGCAGAAAATTACGTTAACACAATAGAAGAAAATGCGCAGAATTTGGAAAAACGCGTCGATGAACGAATGGCGGAGACTGAGCGCCTCATTGAAGAGCGGGCGCAGAGCATTTATGCGGCGGCGGAAAACCGCGTTACTGATTTTGATAAAACCTACAGCCGCGTCTATGCCGACCTTTCATCAAAGTTTAAACAGCGCGCGTCGGCGCTCGAAACGGAAATCGGTGCAAAAACGGGCGAACTTACCGAGTTATACAATAAATCTGCTTCGTCGATAATCGGCAGCATAAAACAAAATCTTTCCGAACTTGACGCAAAATGCAAAACGCACGTTGACGGTTTTGCATCTGCCTACGATTCAAAAATCGCCGCGCTCAGGGAAAAATACGACAAAGCGCTTGAAGCGGCAGGAAGTAAAAGCGATGCCCGCGTCGTCGAATTACAGGCAAGGATTGCGGACGCGGCGCAAAAATCCGCGCGCGAGTTTGAAGCGGCGGCGGCAAAGCACAGTAAGCAGATTGCTGACACGAATGAAAAATATGCGCGGAATATTGCCGTTCTTCAAAAGCATTACGAAGACAATATTTCTGCGCTCAACGAAAAATATACCGTCATGCTGAGCCGCCTTGACAGCGTAAACGGTTCGCGGCTTGAAGCCCTGCAAAACGGTATCAATGCGACGGACGAAAAACTCCGCGCATCATATGAAGCGGCGGTGCAAAAAAACAGCGCGCGTCTTGCGTCTTTTAAACAAAAACTCTCTGAGCTCGGGGAAAAAGAATCTGCGGAGTTTGAAGCGTTTGCGGCAGAGAATGCGCAGAAAATTGAGCGCCTGCAGTCTGACTACGAAGAAAACCTTACAGCATTGACGGAAAAATACGATTCGCTTTTGAAACAGGCGCACGAAGTAAACGGCGGTAGGCTTGAAGTTCTGCAGGATGAAATGAACGCGGCGGATGAAAAAATCCGCGCAGCATTTGAGAAGGCACTTCAGGAAAATGCCGGGCGTCTTAAAGTCCTGCAAAACGGCATGGCGGAAACCGATGAAAAACTCCGCGCGGAGTATGAAGGCTCGGCAGAGGAAGCGGCGGCGCGTCTTGGCCGTCTCCAAGAAAAACTTGCAGAGATGGAAGAGCAGGGGAGGGCACAGGCGGACTCTTTTGCGGCAGAAAATGCGCAGAAAATCGAGCGCTTGCAGTCTGACTACGAAGAAAACGTTGCAGTATTGACGGAAAAATACGATTCGCTTTTAAAACAGGCGCACAAAATAAACGGCGATAGGGTTGAAGCCCTGCAGGACGAAATGAACGCGGCGGACGAAAAAATCCGTGCGGCATTCGAGAAGGCGCTCCAGGAAAATGCTGAGCGTCTTAAAGTCTTGCAAAACGAGCGGGATTTGGCGGATGAAAAACTAGAAAAATCCTATGACGAAGTCGTCTTAAAAAACGAAGAAAAACTTGCGTCCTTACAGAACGACATTTATTTGTCAAATGAAAAAATCCGCGCGGCATACGAAGAAGCGGCGGCAAAAAATGCCGATCGGCTTGAAAGCATTATGCAAAAAGTCTCCGGTATCGACGAAAAGATAAAACAGCAGATTATTTCTCTTTCGTCAAAATACGCGGAATCCGTCGCAAGTCTTAATGGACGGTACGCAAAGCAGCTTGAGTCCATTGCAGGCAAAAACGACGGGCGCATTGAGCAATTGCAGACCCGCCTCGATTCTGCCTACACGGAGTTGGAAGACAAGGCGTCTTCTGTTCGGGCGGCGTATGAAAACGAATACCGCTTACAGATTGCTTCTCTTAAAACCGAGTACGAAGAGCGTTTGACTACAGTCAGCGATGAGTATGCAAACCGTATTGCGGAAGCGGACAGGGAAAATTCTGAGCGCATAACGGATTTTATTCAAAAGTACAACACGGAATATGATGACTTGAACACCCGCTACGCCTTCTATACGGAAGATTTATCGTCAAAAATAGAAGCGGTGAGAAAACTCTTTGACGAAAAGAACGGCGGCGTCGCCGATGAAATTACGGCAAAAATCGACGAGTTGTGGGAAAACTGCAATACGCGCATAGAAGAAATTAAAAATGACTTTGACTCATCTCTTTCTGATACAAACCGCGTTGCCGAAAATATCGCGGCGGAAGTCGAGCGGACGGAAAAGCAGGCGGCAGAGGCAGGCGCGTCTTTCGATGAAAAAATCGGCGCTCTTGAGAAAAAGTATGATGGACTGTTTGAAGCGGCTCTGAAAGAGGCGGAGCAAAAAGAAGCGGATGTTTTTGAGCGGCTGGCAAAAGAATCCGAAACTGCCGTTGATTCCTGCCGTGCGCGCGTTGAAGACAAAATCGACGCGATGCAGGAAGCAGTCTTTACCCGTATTGACGAGATTGGAAAAGAGGCGGACGAAGCGATTGCACAGGCGGATGCAAAGACGGCAGAACGCGCCGCCGGCATTGAAAACCGCATAAAAGAAGCTGAAGAAAAGACTCTGCGCGAGTTTGCCGAAGTACAAGCGCGCCGCCTTGAAGAAGCGGAAGCGTTGAGTAAGCGGTATGACGAAAATCTTTTGGAACTGCAAACCCGCTATGAAGATAAAGTTTCCTCTTTAACGACAAAGTACGAGTCGCTTTTGGAACAAACCGGCGGCTTAAACGATGAGCGCTTTGAAACGCTGAAAAACGATATTGCTTCAACTGATGAAAAAATCCGCGTCTCTTATGCTTCTTCTGCGCAAAAAAATGAGGAGCGGATTTTGGAACTGCAAAATGCGGTTTTTGAGATAAGCGAAAAGGAAAAAGAGCGCCTTGCTCGTCTTTCTGCGGACTACGAATCGAATATCGCACTCTTACAGCAGCAATATGAAGATAAAGTAAGCGCCTTGAACGGCAAATACGATGAGCTTTTAAGCAGAATAGATACCGTCAATGCGGGGCGTTTGGAATCAATGCAGGGCGCAATCAACGCGGTTGATGAAAAAACTCGTCTTGCTTTTGAAGAAGCCGCGCAAAAAAACAATGACCGGCTTATAAGCATTCAGCAAAAGGTTTCCGGCACGGAAGAAAAAGTGCGCCAGCAGGTTGCCTCTCTTACGTCAAAATATGCGCAGGCGGTCGAAGCCTTAAACGGTAAATACGCCCGTCAACTTGAGGCGGTCGCGGGAAAAAATGATACCCGCATTCAAGAACTCGACGAGCGTTTCGATTCCTCGTATTCGGAATTGGACAAACGCGCTTCCGCCTTTACGTCAGACCTTGAAGTCCGCTATACGAATCGCATTACCGATTTAAAAGAAACGTATGAAACGCGGCTTTCTGAAATTGCAAACGACTACGAAAGCCGTATTACAGAAGCAGACGGCAAGAATTCCGCGCTCATTACGGAGTTCGTTCAGAAATTCGATACGACGTATGCGGAACTCGACAACCGCTATTCTTCTCATACGGCGGAACTTTCTTCGCAGGTTGAAGACGTGCGCCGGCTATTTACCGAAAAGCAGGGAGGGGTCGCCGATGAAGTTTCAAAGAAAATCAACGAGTTGTGGGAAAAGTACAACGGCCGCATTGAAGACGTTAAAACGGAACTTGACGCTTCGCTCAAAGGCGCGAACGAAGCCGCTCAAAGCATTGCCGACGGTATTTCGCGCACGGAAACGGAGTTTACCAATGCCGAACGCGCTTTAAACGAGCGCATTACGGACTTAAACGGCAGGTACGATGCGTTTTTTGCGAACGCGGCAAAAGAAGCGGAAGAAAAAGAAGCGGCGGCGTTTGAAAAATTTAATGCCGCTTCCGTTGCTGCCATCGAAGCGTATCGGGCAGAAATAGGACAGGAAATAGAAGCGTTGAAAACGTCGTCAGCCCAAAGCGTGTCCGGCCTTGAACAGACTGTGCACGACGCGCTCAAAGAGGCGGAACATCAAAACGAGGGGCGCATTCAAGCGGTGCAGGAAAAACTGCTTGAAGCCGAGCGGCAGACGGCGCACACGCTTGATGAAGCGCTGGCGCGTCAACAGGAATTGACTGACGGCGCTGTGCAAAAATACGCTGATGAAGTTGAATCTTTAAAAGCGCATTTTGAAGAAAGTCTTGCGTCTTTGAGCAAAGATTACGAAACCCGTCTTACGCAATTGGGAGAATCGAATGAGGACAGACTTTCTTCTGTCCGCGCAGCAGTCGATGAGACGGATAAAAAACTTCGCGCAGAATATGATGATGCCGTTCAAAAAAATGAAGCGCGTCTTTCAGAACTTTTGCAAGATGTTTCGGAGCTACGCGAGGCAGAGCAGCAGCGCCTTACGTCTCTTTCTGCCGAATATGCGGAAAATCTTTCCGCCTTGCAGACGCAATACGAAGAAAAAACGGCTTCTCTTAGTCAAAAATACGAGGCGCTTTTCAGTCAACTTGAAAAAGACACTGCCAGCCGCTTTGAAACGGCAGAGGCGGGGATTGCCGCGGCGGACGAAAAGAATATGCGCGCCTACGGGGAGGCCGTTGAAAAAAATGAGGGGCGTCTTGAAAACTTGCAGCAGCGTATTGCCGACATCGACGAAAAACTCAAGCAGCAGTTGATTTCGCTTTCCTCTAAGTATGCGTATTCGGTTGAAACTTTAAACAGTAAATACGCAAAACAACTTGAGACAATCGCAGGTAAAAACGACGGGCGTATTGAAGAACTCGACAGCCGTCTGGAATCTTCTTATGCCGAATTGAAAACGCGGACGGATGAGTATGCATCAGGGCTTGAAGAAGGATATAAAGCGAACGTCGATTCTTTAAAAGAGTCGTATGAGGCAAAACTGTCGGAAATCCGCGACGGATATGCGGAGCGCATTACTGCCGCTGACGATGAAAATTCTCAGCGGATAAGCGCTCTTGCGCAAAAATACGACGGCGCCTACGAAGAACTGAATGCGCGCTATTCATCATATACGTCGGAATTGTCGTCGCAGATTGACGCCGTGCATAAATTGTTTGACGAAAAGAAAGGCGGCGTCGCCGATGAAGTAACGCAGAAAATCAACGAGTTGTGGGATAAATACAACGCGAGCGCGGCGGAACTCAAAAGCGAAATTGAAGAATCTCTGTCGGAAACGCGTCTTTGTGCGGAAAACACAGCGGAAGATGTCCGCCGCATGAGCCGGGACATTGAAGAAGCGGGCGCTGTGATAGACGGAAAAATTGCGGAATTAAATGAAAAGTGCGACGGATTTTTCGACGCGGCGGCAAAAGAGGCGGCTGTGCGCGAAAAGGAGGCGTTTGAAAAGTTCAATACGGAAGCGGATGAGGCAATTCAATCGTATAAGACGGCGCTTTCCGAGCGGCTTGACGGCATGAAGAATTCATTTGACGCGGACATAAAGGGCATTTCTGAAACTGTCAGCGAGACGATTAAAAACGCGGAGGCTGAAAATGATGAGCGTATCGAAGCGCTGCAAAATACGTGTATCCAAGCGCAAAACGCTGCCGCCTCAAAATTGGACGAGGCTTCGGCAGAAAATCTTTTGCGTCTTGAGCGCGCCGAGCAGCAGTATGCGGACGAAATTTCCGCTTTGCAGAGCCGCTTTGAAGAGCGCGCCGCCGCTTTGAGTGAAAAATATCAGGCGCTTCTTGAACAGTCAGACGGTAAAAACGGCGAAAAACTTGCGGCGATTCTGGCTTCAGTCAATTCTTCTGACGAAAAAAGCCGCGCGGCATATGAGGATGCGGTGCGTAAAAACAGCGAGCGCCTTACAAACTTGCAGCAGCGCATTTCCGATATCGACGAAAAGGTCAAGCAGCAGCTCATTTCGCTTTCTTCGCGCTATGCCCAGTCCGTCGATTCTTTGAATGAGCGCTACAATCGTATGCTTGAAAATATTGCGGGTAAAAACGACGGGCGCATACAGGACTTGAATGGCCGCTTGGAAAATTCCTATGCCGAATTGAATAAAAAGACCGATTCGTACGGGGCGGACTTTGTTGAAAAATACAACGAGCGTCTTGCAGAGTTTAAGAATATGTATGAAACAGGCGTTGCAAAATTGCGCGACGATTATGGAAAACGCATTGCCTCAGTGGACGCAGAAAACGCCGAGCGTATTGAAGGCTTTAGCCGTACGTACACTGCCGCCTACGAAGATTTGACGGGACGGTATGCGGAAGCCTCTGCTTCGCTTACGTCAAAAATCGAAGCGGTGGAGCGGCTGTTCGACGAAAAGAAGGGCGGCGTCGCCGACGAAATTACGCGAAAAATCGACGAATTGGGCGCACAGTACGAAGAGCGGATTGCTTCTCTCAAATTGGAACTCGGATTTTCCTTTGACGATGCGCGTCTTGCCGCCGAAAATGCGCTTTCCGACCTCAAGCTCAGCAGCAGCGAACTTGAGCAGACGGGCATTGCGATGGATAAAAAAATCAGCGAACTCAACGAAAAGTACAGCAGTTTCTTTGAAAACGCGATGAAAGAAGCGGAAGCGAAAGAATCCGAAGCGTACGAGAAGTTTGGCAAGGAAGCGGAGGAAAATATCGCGTCATATAAGGCGCAGATACAAGAACGGTTAGCGG
>CAUTOZ010000049.1:0-19612 GCA_963539635.1 uncultured Treponema sp. | reverse complement strand
GATGATGACTGCGGCTGCTCCTCCAGATTTCAAAAGCAAAGCGGCTGACGAAGCGCTTCTCCTGAGCCGAGCGGACTGCTGCCCCTGAGCGAGGCGGATACATGCGCCTTCAAGTTTTGCGGCAGCCCCCTCCCCTACTCTCGGCAAAGCGGCACAAGAAAGAGAAAATTGAGAACCGCGTCCGTCGGTATGCGCTTTCAGCGCACGCTCCCTCAGGCTCATTCAATTTTTATAAAGTTTAGCATTCAGATTTTCAGCAGTGCAGCAGCAATCAACTCTGTTTCTAGAGTGCTCCTCGTTTATGCAGTTATCGAGGAATATGCCGGCGTCGGAATCGAAAATTAAGTCCGCAGTCTTGTTTACAAACCGCTTTAAAAACACAAACGCCGCTGCACTAAACAGCAGCAGCGTTTTATTTATGGAAAAAGAGAGTCCTATTCGCCGAAGGGAACGTAGCGCTTTTCAGGATTGTAGGTTCCGTCCCGCTCTTCTCCCTTAAAGGGCGGAATTTCAAGAATCTGTCCCGGCAGAATAAGGTGCGGATTTTCACTCTGAACAAATGTGTCTTTGTTCAACTCGTAAATGCGCCGCCACTCATTTCTGTCGCCGTAGACAAAATACATTTCGGCAATGCGCCACATACAGTCGGTAATCGGAATACGCTTTCGGACAACGTAATACTTCGGAAGTACTTTTACGCGGCCAAGTTCATCGATGGGAAGTCCGTCTTCGTCCCGCATAACTTCCGGTTCAGGCTCCGGCGCAGGCTGTTCTTCTTCAACCGGCTCCTCAGGTTCAGGCTGTGTCTCCTCTTCTGGTTCTTGATTTTCGGCTTCAGCCGCGTCGCTGAGCATTTTTTCAAGATAATCCATCTTTGCATTCGCAGAAGCGATAAGTTCCTCTGCCTTTCTCCAGTCGCCTTCAGCAAGCGCTTTTTGCGCCGCCTGCAAGTCTTCTAAAACCGTCAAATTGTCCGGATCGTCTGCAGCAAGTCCGTAGGTTTTTACAAAGTCGGCATGGCGCGCCTGCGCTTTTTTGAGCTGATCCTGCACGCTCTTTATGCCGGCGGCGGACGCTTTTTCCGCCTTGTCCATAATCTTCCGCGCTTTGTCTACGTTTGCCGAAACCTCTTTAAAGTTGTTTGCTCCGAGCGCAGTGCGCGCAAGTTCCAACAAACGGGAGACTTCTTTATCGTCGTCGCTTCCGGCAGGCAGCAGTTTACTTGCGTTCAATTTCTTTTGCCGCGCCGCCGCATCATCGAGCGATTTCTTTGCGACCGCGGAAGCGTTTTTGTATTCGGACTCAATAGCATTCATGCGGCTTACTGCATTGCCGATTGCAGTCTGTGCGTCTTTAAAATTGCCGGCGTTGATTGCAGAAGAGGCGTCAGACAAAAGTTTTGTAATGTTTTTGTCGTCGGCGCTTCCGTTTGCAATAACGTTAGACTTTTTAAGTTGACTAAAACGTTTTTGCGCATCGTCAAGCGACTTCTTTACGCCCGCAGAAGCGGTTTTGTATTCGGACTCAATGGCGTTCATGCGGCTTACCGCATTGCCGATTGCAGTCTGCGCGTCTTTGAAATTGCCGGAGCCGATTGCAGAAGAGGCGTCGGACAAAAGTTTTGTAATATTTTTATCGTCGGCGCTTCCGCTTGCGATAACTTTGGAGTTTTTAAGTTGACTAAAGCGTTTTTGCGCGTCGTCCAACTGCTTTTTCACTTTGCCTGCTTCCGCAGCATAGGCTTTTTCGGCGGCGTTCATCGTATCGAGCGCGGATTTTACATTGGAGGCAACGCCTGCAAAGTCGTTTGCGCCAAGCGCTTTTTGCGCCGCCTGCAGCGCTCCGTCAACACGCTTCCCGTTCGCATCATTTTTGGAAAGAACTCCCTGCGACAAGAGACTTGAATACTTGCTTTGCGCTTCTTTTATCGACTTGTCGGCTTCCGCCCGACGCTGAGCAAGATAGCGCTGGGCGGCGTCCCTTGCGCCTTTTTCCGCTTTGTTGTACGCCGAAATAACTTTGTTATACGCCTCGGTGATTTTATCATCGGTTGAGCGCTCTTCCGGCGCTTTTTGAAGCAGGGCGTCTCCGTCGGCAATACTGACTTTCGCGTCTTGAAAAGACTGCTTTGCCTTTGCGTCGGAAAGCGCGCCGGATTTTTCAAGCGTGTCCACTTCCGCCTGTGCATTTGCACGTGAAATATCCGCTTTCTTCTTTAAAAGAAGATGCAGCGCGTCGATAAAGGCTTCGTCCATCGCAGAATCCGCATCTTTCGCCTTATTAAGACTCGGCTCGTATTGACCGTCGTTTTGCAGCCGCTCGGCTTCCGTTGTATAGTCAACCGCATTCTTAAACGATTCGACGGTGCGGAGCGTGTTTTGCGCGTTCATGCCCGCGGCGGAAGCAATCATTAAAAATACAAAAATTTTCTTCATAGTATTCATTCGGATTTCCTTTTTATCTGCACTCAGGCAGACGATTATTTCTTTGCGCCTTTCATGTTGTCGATTTCATTCGCCATGTCTTCAAGTTTTTTCAAACGCTGGCGGACAGCTTCAACAGATTTTAAACTTTCGTCGTATTTCATTTTGACTTCTGTATAAATCGCCTCGAATTTCGCCTTTACGTCCTCAAGTTTTCCGATGCCGTTTTCGTAATCAGACGCGGACACCATTGCAGAGGCTTCTTCATACAAAGCGGCGGCTTCTTTATACCGCTGTTCAAGCGCGACCTGTGCTTTTATGTCGTCGGCATCTTTAACAGTCTTATCGATATCGGTTTTCAAATCAGCCGCATACGCGGGCATTCCGTTGTCGATAACTTTTTGATAATTTTCAGACGCCGTCAAAAGCGAGGTTTTTGCGTCCGGCCATTCCTTTTTCTTATTCGCCTTTATAATCTCGTCGGCTTTTGTGTAATTTTCTTCCGCACGTTGAAAACTTTCACTCTCATACGTCCTGACCTGCTCGTACCGCGATGCGCGCTCCCGCAGAGCCGTTGCGTCGTTGAATTCCTTTGTCGGAACACTTGCACAAGAAACCAGCATAACAACTGCTGCCAAAGACGAAATAATATACTTCATTCCAATCCTCCCAAAACAGAATTTTTCCGCCGCTTTGACTGAATAAGCCCTGCTACGGAACCATAAACGATGATGTGCTATTTTACCGAAACTAAATTCAAATTGAAATAGCCGGAGAAAATATTACGCCTATTTATTTTTATCGGAATATTGATAAGAACTTTCAAGCGGAAATATATAATTGGCAGTGCGCAGCAGGTAATTATACAGACTGCAAACGATATATATAAAAATGTTTGTATGAGCGCGCACACGCGGCAAATCAGGCGCAGGATGCGCCCGCGCCAATTACGTTTCCATCTTATAACGGTGCTGCTGCACGGCCGCAAGCACTGTTTCCCGCACGTCTTGCTTCCAGCAATAACGTGGACAGGCGGAACATAGTTACGTCTGTCAAACAGCGTCCTCTGCCGCTTGAACCGCCCTAGTTTTGTGAGCGGCAGAAGATGGAGTCTGAAAGACACGACGGACTTTCCGCCCGCCCAAGAATATTCATGCCCTGCAAGAGGTATAAATATTCTTGCAAAAAGACGGAGTCCGCCATCGAGAAAGATTCAAAAATCCTTACGTACTTAGAGGCTGAACAAAGGGCGTTTAAAAGATACACCGAAGTTACCGCCCAAGCCCCGTTCTCCGCATTCCAACCGTCAGTTCAAATCGGAGATATAGTTTTGCCTGCCCTCAGACTTATCTGGCGCGCGGAGGAGGTGTTTGCCCCGCAAAAAATGTCGGCGCTGCGGAAAATCTATTGCCGCCCTCAAACTTCGCAAACGAGCTGGAATATCGTTTACTCCGCAAGCAGTGTTGTCTCTTCGAAAAAAATATCCTGCCGATTTAAATGCAGTTTCCGCCGGGAAACGACATTTCTCCATCAGTCCCGTTTTATAGAACACTGCTGAGTGCGCCCAAAACATCGTTTTCGAGCGGAATAGTAATTTTCCCCGTCCTCAAACATCGCCGGCAGGCGGCAGTCCCATTCTGTCATTCAAACAGTTTTTTTACCGTCCGCAGTTCCATTTTTATCGGTTTGTCTTCGTCAAACTGAGGTGAGCGGAGCCGCGTTACATCTTTCAAGCAGTATAGCAGAGCCGCCATTCTCCTACCGTCCAATCAGTCCGCTGAGTTTAGTTATGATGTCCGCACCGGCGACAAAGGTGCCGGCAGCGCTGCCGATGGACGACAGGATAAAGACGAGGAGGACGCGGAGTATGCGGTTTTTGTAAAAACCTTTGAAGCTCCCTGCATCGTCAGTGAGGTTTTCCATGTCTTTGACTTTCGGCTTGCAGATAATAGCTTGTACAAGCCCCGTAATAAAGCCGACTCCAATGACAGGCGAAAGAGATGTCAGAGGCGCTCCGAAAAAGGCAGCAAGGATTGTAAGAATATGAGCGCCGGCAAGTGCGCTTCCTGCTGCTGCGGGAATGCCGTTCCACAAAATCCAGCGAATCGCAAGTTTTGCGCCGTATGTTTTCCCGCCGAAGTAAAATCCTAAGGCAATGGAAAGGATAATCAATGATGGAATAAGCCATGCTATGATTTTTAAAAACGGCATTTTCGGCGGCACAACTTCTATGTCCGAAACGTCGGCGCTTTCGTTTTCGGCAGCAAGGCGTTCAAGGTGCGATTGAACGCCGGAAAGGTGTCCCGCGCCGATAATTGCGGTAACGGACGTTCCTTCAGTATTCCAAATTTTGCTTGCAAGGTATCTATCGCGTTCGTCGATTAAAACTTCTTTTATCGCCGGCAGCGCCTCTGACAACTCGTCCAGAAGCGAATCCATTTCGGAGCGGTTTTTTAATTCTTCGATTTCTTCGGAAGAAATTTCTTCTTTAGAAAATGCGCTTGCCAACAGCGCGGCAAGCAGTCTGCCCTTTTTCCACAGCGACGTTTTTGCCCATGCGCGGCGGAGCGTCGTTTCTACTGGACGATCAACCAATGCAACGGGAATCTGCAATTCTTCGGCAGTGTTGATTGCCGCAAGCATTTCTTCTCCGGGCCTTATGCCGACGTTTTTTCCCATTCGCTTTTGGAACGACGCAAGAATCAAGTTTGCTAAAAGCAAAAATCCCTCGTTGCGTTTAATGACCTTTATAATGTCAAGTTCCCGCCATGATTCAGGATTTTTGATGGAGTTAAACCGCTTTTCATCAAGTTCGACAGCAACGCAGTCAGGCTTTCCCGCCTGAATTGCGTCAATGACTTCCTGTACGCTCTGCTGGGAAACATGCGCCGTTCCAACCAGCGTAAATGTGCGTCCCTTTAAATTCATGATTTTTTGCGTGTTACTCATTTCATCGAACTCCATTCAGCAAGTCGATACTCAAAAAACATGGGCGCGTGCATTTTTAAGATTTTTGCATAATATTCTTCTGCAATCTGAGGAAAATTTTTGAGTTCATAATACTGCGCAAAGTAAAACAGCATTTTTCCGCGTTTTGTCTTGTCGCTTTCTTTGTCGAGGTCGCGCGCAATGCCGTTTTCCGCGCTTGCGCCCCCTTGATCATGAAACAGCCGGACGATTTTGTATTCTAAACTGTCGCGATTTAAACTTCGCATTGCTGACTGCGCATATTTTTTTGCTTCCGCAAGATTGTTTTCACGCAAATACGTAATGATTATCATCAATTTATAGGCAACAGAATCGCTGATTGCATTTGCCTGCGTAAACGAATTACGCGCCGCTTCCCAATTTTTTAGATGGAACTCAAGAATTCCTATCTCTTCGTGCGCAAAATAATATTTCGGATTGGTTTCGGTGATTTTGCGGTAGTCGGCAAGCGCCTCCTTAAATTTATCCTGCTCATCGTACAGCCCCGCTCGATACGTGTAGGCAAGAAAATACGAGGGGTCAAGCGCAATCGCCTTTGTCCACGCGTCTTCGGCTTCCTTAAAATGCCCCTGATAGCGTTCGTATTGTCCCAAATCAATAAAATAATCGTAGTTGGATGCATCGAGCGCAATCGCTTTTTTCATATAGTTTGAAGCGCTCAAATATTTTTCTTCATCGCCGAAAACCTTTCCCATATAGGCAAGCGCATCGCTGTTGTTCGGATTGATTGCAAGGATTTTTTCAAGCGTTTCTTTGGCTTCTTTCATCCTGCCCTGAAAATACGCCATTCGCCCTAAACCGAACAGCGCGTCTTCGTTCTTCGGCTCTTTTACGAGCGCCTTTTTGTAATATTTAGCCGCAAGTTCGTATTTTTTTCCCTGCGCCTGTTGATTGCCGAGCGCGATATTTGCAAACGCATTGTTCGGTTCCGCGGCTAAAATCTGCTTTAAAACCGTCTGCATTTTTTGCCGGTTGCCGGAAGCGAGGGCGAGCTGCGCGTTTAATTCAAGTACGTCAGGATTAGAGCCGTCGGCTTTGAGCAGTTCCGATGTCAAATGCGAGGATTCTTCCAGTCTTCCTGCCGAAAGCAAGAGCGATGCTTTAAGCACTTTTATTTCTTTGTCCGCCGCAAGGTCCGGCGGCAGCGTGTCAAACAACTTTATCGCACCGTCGATGTCGTTTTCATCAAGGTGCGCGCGCAAGGCTTCTGCAAACAAAATATTCGCAGGCTTTTCCGTTCCTGCGTCTAAATAAGCGGACTCAACGGACACTTCCGCGCGTTTTTGCCGCGACAGGGCGAAAATTTGCGAAGATACAAAAAGCGCCGCAGCGATTACAACAATGTTTTTCACATTCATTTTAAAAACTCCATGATTGGTATATTGTGGTGGGGCGGCTCTAAAGTTTTCGTTTTTAGAGGTTCCCGTTGAAATTCATCTCATCATTAATTACACTGTCGAACAGAATGTTTGCAAATACCGTAAGAAAGACTGCCATTGTACTTGCGATTTATTCCATTGTAATAATCGGAATTTTTGTTCTCCAGTTTAAGAATGACTCTATTGTATCGGACAAAATCGGCGCGCTCCGCATAACCGTTTTTACGTCGTCAAAGGAAGAAACCGGCGCGGCGTTCAAAAATAAACTGAGCGCGGCGTTCAGCGGTATCAATTTTTCCGCAGAAACCGAAAATCCTGTAACGGCGGTCGTTGACGGCAGAATCGTACAGTTGATTTTAAAATCATGGCGGAAAACCGGTCTGCTTTCCTGTGAGTTTGCCTTTAATTACGACATAAAACTCAATTTTACCCTCAGTGACGAAACAAACCATGCCCTCCTTTTGATAACTGCCTCTCTTCCGGAATCAGTTTCTTCTATATATGTACCATACGGACTTGCCTCTGGTTTTACCGTTACGCAAAACATGGATTCTCGAATCCGCATTTCCAACAAACAAAGCGTTTGGGAATTAAACGCCGCTGACCTTCAGCACGAAAAAATCCTGCTCACCCAAAAGTCGAACCAAGCGTCCTATTCATACTTCGACAGCACAAAAACATTTACATTTGCCAAGTCTGCACGGGAGTACGGAGCGACGGAAGAAGCGTATGCTGCCGCTCTGACTCGCCTGAAAGCCCGCGTTATCAGCGCGTTTGCAGAGACCGTACAGGACACGCGGCGTCCGCTGACGGAACAAGCGGTTTTATCTTACGTTGCGGCGATGGCGGAAAAAGGACGGTACAAGCCTGCCGTTGACTCAGTGCCGTCATTTATGAAGCATCCGACGGCAGGGACGTATCTTTCTCTTCCGTATTTTGGCAATGCAGAAGTGCAAAACCGGCTTTTACAGTCGGAATTAGCGGAAACGGAAAAAGCGGTGCAGGACGCTGCCGAAAATCAGGATTTTTCTGTGTTTACGCGCCCGCTTGCCGCAGACTATATGTGCATACATCCGGCATCGAAATATGTCAGGCAGCTTTTAAAAAATACATCACAGGAAGATTCTGCACTGTTTACGGCGGAGCAGGCGGCGGGGATTTTCCGCGTATTTGCCGGATTATACGAAAAAAATCCCGAACTTGCCGAACTTCTTTTACCCGCCGCACAAAAGTCCGCCTTTTTACTGGAGAATACCTGTACGCTTGATAACGGCGCAATTCTTTTGCAAAACCGGCACGGCTTTTTTTCCGTTCTTGAAGCGGCAGCTCTCGGCGACGGGCTTTTGCAATTTGGGAGAATTGTTTCCAATCAAGATTATATTGCCGCAGGCAGATTGATTATTACGTCGTACTTAAAAGACTCAAATGCACTCCCTGCGTTTACGTTGGCAGAGTTATATCCGATTCTTATTCATTCAAATCCTTTCTATCCGCATATTCAAATTCTTGCATTTGAATATGGTCAGGCAGTGTGGGCGTGGACGTGCGCGGAAAATATCGGCTACAAAAATGACGACAGCGGCACGATTACGCTTTCTGTCAAATTTCCCGCGCAAAATACGCACTACGCAGTCATCAATGGGATTGCGCCGTTCCGCTCAATCCGCATTTACGATACGGCGTTTAAATCCGACCCGCGCTTTGAATCATATAATTCTTCAGGCTACGTCTATGATTCCGGTTCTTCCTCGCTCTTGCTCAAATCGCGGCAAAAAGCGGGCACAGAAGAAATAAAACTTTTGTATAAAGAAGCGCCCGCTCCAGAAATTCACAAAATCACAGAAAATACCTCTCCCGCGCCCGCTCTCCAAGCGCAAGAGGATCCCGCCTCTCCTCCTTCTGCAAACGAAGAAGACGAGGGAGAAGATGAATCGCCTTAAACCTTTTGTGCAGATTCTAACGCGCTCGGAAGCCGTCTATGGCGTTTGCAGAGACCGGTTAAATCCTTTGCGGGCGCGGCTAACCGCTCTGCACAAATAAAAAAATTATAAAATACGCCGAAAATATGTTATAATTTCGACAAACGCCGACTGCGGCGTCAGGAGCTTTTGTGAATAAACACGATTTTCCCAAAATTCATTTTTATGATCAAGATTTTGTAGATATTTATAATAAAACGTGGACAATGCTGTCCGACTACTGTATTGATCCCAAAACAAACGAAAAATCCGCAGAGGGACTTTTTTTATACCCCGAAAACGACCGGCTCGTCGTTGACCAACTTGAGTCGATTTTGTCTTCATTTTTTTTAGTGTATTCCAACAGGAATTTCGATGCGAACAAAAATATCGACTACTTTTATGCGCGGCAGGAAGAAAACGGCGCTATCCGCTGGCAATACGACGCAAAAACGGACCAGCCCGTAACAGATTCTTCTAATCCAGAAGGAATCGGTATGCCGCTTTTTGCGTGGGCGGAATTTAATTTGTACCATAAATCTGCGAACAAGCGGCGCATAAAAGAAATTATGCCGATTTTGCAAAAATACATGACGTGGATAGACACGATGTTCAAGCAGGAAAACGGCTTATACTCCGTTCCGATTGCGGCAGGAAAAATGTTTAATGCGCCGCGTGAAAATGCGTTTTATCCGGTGGACTTTAATGCGGCGATGGCGGTAAGCGCGTCTCACATGTCCGCGCTCGGCGACATTCTCAACGACAAAGAATTAAGTTTTCAATACCGCAGAATGTATTTTTCGATAAAGACACGTATCAATTCCTTGATGTGGGACGCGGAAACGGGCTTTTACCATGACCTCGATAAGGACGAACACCGACTGTCTGAAAAATCCATCGCAGGTTTTTGGCCGCTTCTTGCAGAAATTCCAAACGCCGATAAATCTGAACTTTTAACAGCGCATTTAAACAATAAAGAAACGTTCGGCACTGACCATCCGTTTCCGTCGCTTTCCGCCGACAGCGCGTTTTTTAGTGCGGACGGAGAGGCGTTCCGCGGGAGCGTGTTTCCGCTGTTCAACTTTATGGTCATTAAGGGACTGGAAAAGTATCGGCACTACGAACTTGCGCGAGAGTGCTCAATCCGGCATCTGTATTATGTACTTGAAGCGTTAATGCCGAACAACGAAAACCAAAAAGGCGACTTATACGAAGCCTATCTGCCCTGCCGCGAGGGAAAATCGTCGTTTTCCGGCAATCCCGACTGGCCGCGCGCACACTTTTTAGCCGGAGCAGGACTTTCGACCATCGCGCTGATGATTGAAAACGTTATCGGACTTTCGATAAGTCTGCCGCGGAAAACCGTTGACTGGATTATCCCGAATCTTGAAATTATGGGTATCGAAAACTTATCGCTCAAGCGCAATCTCATCACAATTTTAAGCAACAAAAGCAAACGCGGCTGGGAAATTCAAATGGAAAGTGAAAAACTCTACTATTTTACTATCAACATTTTGGATCAAAAAAAGAAAACATTGCCAATTCCATCTGGAAAATGCTCCATGCTGATAGATAAACTGTAGTCTCCGTTTGAACGAGCGTCCGCACGTCAACAAAACGACTTTACACGGCACTCGAAACAAGGACGAAGACAGGACTTTACTACGGATGCCTGACTGAACGATGTTTTGTCCGCTCGTTTTTTGCCGTTTAAGCAAAAATACACGAGGACGCAGCCTTTACAGTCAACAGGGACGAAAGGAGCGTTTGTACAAAGGCGAAGGAGAGCGGAGTTACGTGAATATTTTCAAATATCATAACAGCCGCCCTTCGTTCTTGTAGGGGGGAATATGGAAGCCGTCATTGAAATCGGGTCTACGGGGCTCCGCCTGTTAGTTGCGGAAGTTACGGCAGACGGGAAAAAAAATATTTTAGACCGCGCGGAACTACCGGTGTCCGTCGGGCGCGATGTATTTACCGGCGGCATTATCGGCCGTGAAACGCAGCGGCAGTGTCTGCATATTTTGCAGCGCTTTAAAGAGCAGCTTGCAGGCTGGGGAATTGAGCCGAGCCGCACGAATGTCGTTGCAACAAGCGCATTCCGCGAGGCGAAAAACCGCGATTCCGTTATTGATAAAATCCGAACGGCTACAGGCTTCCGCGTAAAGGTCATCGATGGTATCGAAGAAAACCGCCTCATGTATCTTGCAGTAACTGAGTGCCTTAAAGAAGATACGGCGCTTGCGCGTGAAGGGAACACGGTTATTTTGGAAGTCGGCGGCGGCTCTACGGAAATGATGCTCATGAAAAAGGGCAAGATGGCGGGTGCGCATAGTTTACGGCTCGGCACAGTGCGCCTGACCCCCGGTATCCGCGCCGGTTCGTTCGACGATGTGCAGCGTTTTATCGAAGAGTTTATTCGGAATACGAAAGGCTCGCTTGAAAGCGAACTTAACCTTTCGGATGTCGAACAGTTTATTGCAGTCGGTACTGACGTGTCGCTTGCAGCGTTCCATGCCGGAAAACCGATTTCTACGTGGCTGTGGTCGATAGACAGGAGCGATTTTGAGCATTTTGCCGCGGAAGTGCAAAATTATACGGCGGACGAATGCGCGGCGCGTTTTAAAATCCCGTATAGCGATGCGCAAGTTTTTAATATTAGTCTTTTGATTTACAAATTGTTTATTAATTTGACGAACGTTAAAACAATCATCGTCCCCGAAACGAATATCCGCGACGGTTTAATTATCGGAAAACTTGCCGCCCCCAACCGCGAACTCATTGAAGAATTTTACCGGCAGATTACCGCGTCCGCGCTTGCCCTGCTGCGTAAATACCGCGGAGACGAAAAACACGCGGAGTACGTGCGTGCAGTCAGCCTTAAAATTTATGACGCGCTCAAAAATGAAATTGCGCTTGACGACCGCGCCCCGCTTTTGCTTGGCGTTGCCGCGCTCTTGCATGACGTGGGGATTTTTATCCGCCTTGATGAGCACAATCTCCACAGCGAATACATTATTCGCCATTCGGAAATCTTTGGACTGAGCAAGATTGAAAAAATGATTGTCGCCTCCATCGCCCGCTATCATCGCGGACGGCAGCTGCCGCAGGACAACGAGCAATTTCAAGCGCTCGCCCGTGCCGACCGCATGACGATTTTAAAATTGACTGCGATTTTACGCATTGCCGATGCGCTTGACCGCGGACACCGTCAGTCGATTGCAGATATCTCCGTAGAACTGGTAAAGGATTCTTTCGTCGTCCGTACCGGCGCAGCCGGCAATTTCGCTCTTGAACAGATTGCGCTCGAAGAAAAAGGCGATATGTTCGAGTCCGTCTTCGGCTACACGGTTTTGCTCGTTTAAGTTCTTAGCAAAAGGACGGAATATGAAAACGATTAATAGCAGCCGCCGTATGATGACAGGTATTTTGAGCGCCGTATTTTGCGAAACGCTGTTCGGCTTGAGTTATTGTTTTACGCGGCACGCTGTGGGGACGGTAAGCCCGCTTGCATTGCTTGCGTGGCGTTTTACTACGGCGTTTGCGTTTATGTCAGTCTTAGCGGGCGCAGGGCTTATAAAAGTCAGCTTAAAAGGGAAAGCGATACGACAACTCTTTCCCATTGCGATTTTTAATCCCGTCATCTATTTCCTTTCTGAAAGCTTTGGGATTCGGTTTACGTCTGCTGCCGAAAGCGGCGCGTTTTTAGCGTGCATTCCCGCAGCCTCGCTTATTTGCGCTCGCCTTATCCTCCGCAAAAAGCCAGAGAAAACGCAAAGCGCAGGAATCGCCTTAACGCTTGCAGGAGTGTTAGTTACGCTCTTCACTGCCGGTCTTTCAGTTCATTTTTCCGCTCACGGATATGCCATTTTGTGCGCGGCGGTCGTTTCGTACGCCCTGTACAGCGTTTACACCGAAAAAGCCGCATCCTTTTCCGGCGCAGAAATTACATTTGCCATGCTTGCTGCAGGCGCTGCCGTTTTTACCACAGCTGCCCTCATCGAATCGGTTGTACAGCATTCCGTTTCACACGTACTCGTGCTGCCGCTTGAAAATCCGGCATTTTTGGCGGCGGTTTTATATCAAGGACTCGGCTGCTCGGCGCTTGCGTTTTTCCTGTCAAATACGGCAATCGCGCATCTTGGCGTAAACGGAGCGGCATCGTTTATCGGCGTTTCGACCGTCGTCTCGATTCTTGCAGGCGTATTTATCCTCAAAGAACGCTTTTCCATTCCGCACAGAGCCGGAACAGGACTCATCCTTGCCGGTATTTACATTGCAAATTGGACTTTTTTACGAAGTCCGCATACAAAGGAAGCGTATGACAGGCGGACTTGATTGGATTTTTTTTGACTTAGGCTCAACGCTGATTGACGAAAGCGCAGCGGCAGAACTCCGCATACGTGAGGCGGCAAGACGTTCGGGAGCGCCGTATGATGAATGTTTTGCAAAAACTGCCGAGTATTTTGCATACGGCAAAAGCGGGTACGCGGAACTTGCAAAAGAACTGCATATTCAACTTCCTCACTGGCATTCAGAAGCGGAACGGCTCTATCCAGACACGGAGGACTGTTTACGCCGCCTTTCAGCGCGGTACAAAATCGGGATTATCGCAAACCAAAATGCAGGAGCGCGCGGACGGCTCGCACAATTCGGCATTTTGCACTATTTCGATGTTGTTGCATCTTCTGCGGAAGCGGGCGCAGCAAAACCCGACCGAAGACTTTTCGACATCGCGCTAAAACAAGCAGCCTGCGCTCCCGAACGCGCTATGATGATCGGAGACCGGCTCGACAACGATATTACGCCTGCCAAAGCGCTGGGCATGAAAACGCTTTGGCTCAAACGCGGCTTTTGCGCCCGCGCCGTTCCCCGCACGGAAAGCGAGACGCCGGATTTTATCGCAGAAAATCTTACAGAAGTTACGGAACGGCTGTTATAAGTTTTACAGCAAAAATATGTGAGCGCACTATCCGCGCAGGGACAGGATTTTTATGCGCTTTCGCCGCTCGTGCTTTCATTTTGACGTTCATTGGATTCGTCCAGCGGCGTTTTTTCTTCTTGTTGACTGTACGGACAGGTCGTTTCCTCTTGTTGACTGTCCAAAGAAGGAGTTTCGTCCGAGTCAGAAGCACTCAAAGCGGGCAAAAATCTGCCTGCTCCAGCGTAATGGCGCTTCCAGTAGCTTTCGCTCAGAGACGAAACGATAACGCCCGTTTTCGGCCCGTCGCTGACGGCGGAAATAAATTGATCGTCCCCGATAAAAATGCCGACGTGCGAAATACCGCTTGCAGTTTTAAAAAAAACGAGGTCGCCTGCCGCCCTATCTTCATCTGCAATAAGCGTCATGCGTGCGTAAATTGCCCGCGCTGTCCGCGGAAGCTGACAGCCGATACTTTGCCGCGCCGTAAAAAAGACAAAACCTGAGCAGTCAAATTTGGACGGCCC
This sequence comes from uncultured Treponema sp., assembly GCA_963539635.1. Classification (GTDB taxonomy): domain Bacteria; phylum Spirochaetota; class Spirochaetia; order Treponematales; family Treponemataceae; genus Treponema_D. The sequence continues at coordinate 5,416 of CAUTOZ010000049.1, read as the reverse complement.
GACCGCACCGTGCGCATACGGAGAGCCGATATATTTTTTTGCTTCCGCAATCAAACTGCGCCGCGCCGTTTCCGCGTTTTGGACGGACGCAATGCTATCTGAGCGGATTTTTATAGGAATAAGACAAAGCAGTAATGCCGCAAGCGCAGGCATTTTCAGCCGGACTGGTAAATACTTCATACTTCATTATAGGAAGATTGTTCGTTGTTTGTTACCGCTTTTCCAGTCCCCCCGTGCGATGGGTGAATGGAAATGCGCTGCTCGTTGATTTTTTGCAGTCCCTGTGCTAGAAAACTGCTGATTAAAGCAAAGAGCGCATTTAATCAGTGTTTCCCTAGAAAAGTTTTGGAGGATATATGAAAAACGCTGTTGTTTTTTTGTCGGACGGTTTTGAGGAAATTGAAGCGCTGACGGTCGTCGATTATCTGCGGCGGGCAAAGGTCTCTGTGGTGACGGTCGCGGTACCGCCAGAGGGAAAGCAGAGGATAGATATGCCGACGGGGTCGCACAGTATCTGCGTTAAGGCAGACTGCTCGTTTGAGGAATTTTTTACGGAGGGACGGGAACTGCCCGACCTCGTATATGCTCCGGGCGGTATTCCCGGCGCTCCAAACCTTGCCGCGTGCGACAAGATTACGGATTTTATTAAGCGGTGCTTTGCTGCCGGAAAATACGTTGCTGCAATTTGCGCATCCCCTGCAGTCGTGCTGGCAAAGACGGGCGTTCTTGCCGGAAAGAAGTGGACGTGCTATCCGGGAATGGAGGCACATCTTGCCGAGTATTGCGGCGGACAGGATGCGGCAAATGACTGTATGAAAGGCGCGCAGTTTGTTGATGACAAGCCTTTTGTTACGGACGGTACTGTAATTACCGGACGCGGCGCCGGATGCGCCGAACAACTTGCGATGGAATTAGTGCGCTTGCTTGCCGGAGAAGAAACCGCACAAACGCTGAAAAAAGCGGCGGTACAACGATAGGCGGCTGCTATGAAATGTGAATGAAAGAGAAGATGCGCCGCCTGCCCACGTTTTTTCCGTTCGACAAAACATGCGGGATAAGAAGTTTGGCGGGGGCGGCGATGGATGGAGAATGCCGGAACGGTGATTGGGCGATGGAACTATTTTGGGCTGCAAACAGTGTTTGAGCGGCGGGGCAGACTTTGGAGAATGACGGGCGTTTTTTACTGACAAATTGTTTAATACAAGGTATCCAGCAAAGACGCCCCCTCCCCTGCACTCCGTTTCCTCGGCATTATGTTGTATCTGGCAAACTCTGTTCTCTGCCGCCTCGCCCCTTCAAATCTTATTTTCACATAGTTTGCCGTCGTAAAACTGTGGTGAGCGGGAAATCCGCTAAATATTGTTTCACTCAAGTTTTGCCACCAGACAAAACTTGTAGCATGCGTAAATTCGCTCTGTCAGTCTCGCATACCATTTTTTTCGTATGCGTCATTCCCAGCCGAATGTTGCAGGCGGCTTATTAGTAAGGTCGAAGAATATTGCATCAACAAAGGACAGCGCGGCGATTTTACGCGCGACTGTATTAACAAGCTCATGCGGAAGTTTTGCAAAACGCGCGGTCATAACGTCTTCACTGAATACAGGCCGCAATACAATCGAACAGCGTCCGACTTCGCTTGCAAACGGAAGATTTATCGTCAAATGCTGGAACACTTTGGAATACCAGCCGCTTTTATGCAGTTCATCAAGGACGATTGCGTCAGCCTCGCGCGTTTGGTCAAGTCTGCCCTTATCGCAATAACCTTCAATAAGGTGAAAATCCTCATCGGAAAGTTCAGGCTTTTGATAGAGTTTTATAACCGTCCGATTTATATATCGCGCACCGTTTGTAATTTTACCGGACGCGCTCTCAAGTTTTTCCCAGATTTTCGGCAGATGGTAAAAACCGTCCTCGTATCGCTCAAAACTCAGAACACACGGAAACTTATATGTGCGAAAGTCGCCTTGAACGCCGACGGAGCGCACTGGCAGCACCGTTTTTTTGAGAAACGAAGAGCAATGCTCGCAAAACATATCGATGTGAATACCGTTAAGCTCTTTTTGTGCGCTTTCAAGCTCCGCTTTGTCCGCGTCGGAAAGGTTTCCGTTCGAGCACAAAACGTTAATCGAGAGTCCGGGGCCGGGAAAAGGGTGCCGCATAATCAGTTTTTCGTCCAATCCGAGCGCGCGCCCGATGTTCCGTACTTCATCTTTGTACAATTCTTTGAGCGGCTCGATGACCAGTCCCTTGTCGATAAGCGTTTGGATTCCCTCAACACGGTTGTGGTGCGTTTTGATTGTGTGCGCGTTTTTTGTGCCGCCGGACTCAATAATATCGGGGTACAGCGTTCCCTGCGCCAAAAGCCAGTTATCGTCGCTTAAGTTTTGTCGTACGACCACAGCATTCCGGACGGCGATAAACGTTTCGCCGACTGCTGCACGTTTTTTTTGCGGGTCGGTAAGACCTTTTACAGCCGTCAAAAAGTTTTCCGATGCGTCTTCCGTTATAAAATTATCGAATCCGGCGCAATGGTAGGCTTCGGCAACGTTTGCGCTTTCATTTTTGCGCATAAAACCGTTATCGATGTGCAAGCCTAGCACGCGCTCTTTTCCGAGCGCCTTGTTCAACAGCGCAAACGTAATCGTGCTGTCAACGCCTCCGCTCAAAAATAAAAGAACGTTTTTGCCGTCCGCGTCTTTTTTTATGCCGTCAAGAATTGTTTGCAGCACAGCTGACTGCTCCCAGTTGCGCTCCATGCCGCAAAAGCGTGCAAAGTTTTCAAAAATCACGTCTCCGCAGGGAGTGTCTTTTACTTCGCAGTGGAATTGCAGTGAAAACCGCTTTTTTTCAAGATTTTGGAGCGCGGCGTATTCGCAGTCAGGAGTGCTTCCGACCTTTTCAAATCCCGCGCCCGGCTCTAAAACCGCGTCCTGATGGCTCATCCACACCTGCTGACTGCCTTCAATTCCGTCAAAAAGGGGACAGGAAACGTCTGTATTCGGCGTAAACTCGGCAAAACCGAATTCTCCGGTCTTTGCCCTCCCAACCTTTCCGCCGTAACCGATATTGACAATGTAATGCCCGTAACACAGTCCCAAAATCGGAATGTCGAGCGTCAAAATCTTTTTGTTGAAATCCGGTACGTTTTCATCATAGACGGACGCAGGCCCGCCTGAAAAAACGATGCCCGCAGCTCCCTTAAACACATCCAACTCCGCGGACGGTAACGCAATTTCCGAATAAAAGCCCAGCATACGGAAACGCTTTGCAATAAGGTGCGCGTACTGACTTCCGAAGTCAAGCACAATAATTTTTTTTCTGTCCATATTCCGCCCCCTTAGTTTTTGCCGCGCTTATACGCGCACGATGCCGCAATAAAATCGCGGAACAAAGGCCCCGCCCTGTTCGGACGGCTTTTAAATTCAGGATGAAACTGCACGCCGACCATCCACGGGTGTTCGGGCGCTTCAACGATTTCTACAAGGTCGCGTTCAGGATTTACGCCTGCAATAATCAGTCCGCCTTTAATAAAATCATCGCGGTACGCATTGTTGAACTCGTAGCGGTGCCGATGGCGTTCCCACACGTTTGCGCTCTCGTACGCCTTACGCGTAAGCGTGCCGTCGGCAACGGCGCATTCGTATTTTCCGAGCCGGAGCGTGCCGCCTAAAATCTTGCCGTTTTGGTCGGGCATAAGGTCGATGACGGGAAAAGGCGTTTTTTTGTTGATTTCAGTGGAGTTCGCGCCCTCAAACCCAAGTACATTCCGCGCGTATTCGATAACTTGAATCTGCATGCCGAGGCAGATGCCGAAATACGGAATCTTATGAGTGCGCGCGTATTCCGCCGCGCGTATCATTCCCTCAATTCCTCTGTCTCCGAAACCGCCGGGAACGATAATGCCGTCCGCATTTTTAAGCCGCTCTTCGGCTGCGGCAGCGTCGGCAAGCGTTTCCGCGTCAATCCAGTCAATTTCAACCGCCGCCTGATTGTGAATGCCGCCGTGAACAAGCGACTCCACAACGGAAAGGTACGCGTCATGCAATTCCGTGTATTTTCCGACCAGCGCGATAGTTATGCTTTCTAAAGGATTATTGAAACGGTCAACCATTTTTCGCCAATCATCAAGGTTCGACTTTCCCGCCTTTATTCCGAGCGTCTGACAGACCGCTTCTCCCAATCCCTCTTTTTCCATTTGGAGCGGGACTTCGTAAATGGAACGTGCCGTAAGATTTTGAATCAAATGTGAACTTTTGACGTTGCAGAACGCGGCAAGTTTTTCGCGCGCGGCAAGGTCAATGGGAAGTTCCGTCCGGAGCATTAAAATGTCGGGCTTAATGCCGAGTTCCTGCAATTCTTTGACGCTGTGCTGCGTCGGTTTTGTTTTTATTTCGCCTGCGGTTTTTATGTACGGAAGAAGCGTAAGATGAATGTAACAGCAGTTTTTCTCGCCGACTTTGTATTTTATCTGCCTGATAGCCTCGATAAACGGCAAGGATTCGATGTCGCCGACAGTGCCGCCGATTTCCGTAATGACGACGTCGGCATTCGTTTCTTCGGTGGAAAGGAGCATACGGCGCAAAATCTCTTCCGTTATATTCGGAATGACTTGAACGGTGCCTCCGTGAAAGCCGCCCTCGCGCTCTTTATTCAGCACGGAAAGGTAAACGCACCCCGCCGTCGTGTTGGACGACTGGGAAAGCGATGTGTCCGTAAAGCGTTCGTAGTGCCCAAGGTCAAGGTCGGTCTCCGCACCGTCGTCCGTAACGAAAACCTCTCCATGCTGATACGGATTCATCGTGCCCGGGTCGATGTTCAAGTAGGGGTCGAATTTTTGATTTACGACTTTTAGTCCGAGATTTTTTAAAATCAATCCGATGGAAGCAGCCGCAATTCCCTTGCCCAAACCGGAAACAACGCCGCCGGTAATGAAAATGTATTTTGTCATGAAGATTTGTCCTTTGCGCTTGAAATATGTCGGACTATACCAAAACAAGCGGAATTTGTACATGCGCAGCCGGCAGAGAACGACGCGGGCGGTTGGTATGAAGTTTGAAAGACTTAAAACTGTGCGCCGCCCGCTGCAAGTTTGCTAATCGCAAACTTGAGGGTAAATAGGGTTGGAGGAGGGCGGATAAAGGGGAAGTCGATTTTAGGAGAATGTGAATAGTTTGGAAACGGAGGCAGCGGCAGAGCGGCATTTTGTTTTAGCGCGACGTCTTTTCGGTGAGCGCCACAAACATGACGTTATGCACGGCAGCCGCGAGGTTTTCAAAGGAATGCATAAGTTTTCTGCTTCGCCTTGCGTAAGGACGGGCTTTCCGCTATAGTAAGCGCATACGGCCCTTTAGCTCAGCCGGATAGAGCACTTGCCTTCTAAGCAAGTTGTCGACAGTTCGATTCTGCCAAGGGTCAT
>CAUTOZ010000048.1:0-19642 GCA_963539635.1 uncultured Treponema sp. | reverse complement strand
CCGTTCTGCGGCTACAACATGGGAGACTACTTCCAGCACTGGATTAACATCGGTAAAAAGTCAACGGAAGATAAACTGCCCAAAATTTTCTATGTCAACTGGTTCCGCAAAGACGCGGACGACAACTTTATGTGGCCGGGCTACGGCGAAAACAGCCGCGTTCTTGCATGGATTTTCGACCGCTGCGACGGCAAGGACAACTTTGTCGACACTCCGATCGGCTATATGCCGAAAGACGGCGCTATCAATACGGACGGCTTGAGCGACAACTACAAAAAGAATATGGCGGCTCTTACTGCTGTTGACGTTGAAGGCTGGAAAAAGGAAATTACGGATATCCGCGAAAAGCATTATCCGAAGTTCGGCGCACACTTGCCGAAAGAACTTTCCGCCTGCCTTGACGACCTTGAATCCCGCTTGAATAAATAAAAAATCGTAAGCGTTAAAAATCCCGTCTGTAACAGGGCGGGATTTTTTATGTACGAAAAAACGCTGTCGGCTGTTTCGGGAGGCCGCTGCTCCGGCTGCAGCGAACGGCGGACGGAAAAACAAGATTTGAAAAAATATAATTTATTTACCGTCCGCTGCAATTTTCCCAAACGGCAAAATATGCAAAAAATAATGCTTCCAGTGGAAAAAAGATTGGACGGGAAAATAGCGTTTGAAAGATTTGACGGCGCTGCCGTCCGCGCTGGTTTGCTGTTCGGAAATGAAAGAAAAGTAGTATTTGACGGCGGAATTATCGTCTGCGGCGGCTTTGTTTTGCGCGGCGGACGGGAAGGGAAGCCTGCATCTGTTTCCCCATTACATACGCACAGTCTATTTTGTCTGCCGTTTCCTTACATTTTTTGAAAACATACCGCGCCGTCTTTGTCTAAAAAAGCGCTCTCCGCATAGCCTGCTCGTTTTGCGCATGCAAATGCTCGTTCAAAAGCGCAGTCCAAGTCATTCGTAGTATGCGCATCGGAGTTTACGGTAATGGGAACTTTGCGCTCACACAGAAGCGCTAAAAGTTCAGCAGAGGGGTACACGTCGTCCATTTTCTTTCGCGCAATAGCGCCCGTGTTGATTTCAGCAATGACGCCGGACTTTTTTACGGCGTCCGCAAGCGCTTTAATTTCAGTCCGATACCAGTCGTCATTTTCAGAAAAAAGATGAAGGCAGCCGTTATTTTTCCGTACCAAGTCGGGGTGTCCCAAAATTGTAAAGCCGCCTTTGGAAAGCATTTCCCGCTCAAGCGCAAAATATTCCTGCACGACTTTTTTTGCGTTTCCGCCGCAAAAGTCCCGTATCGCGGCAGCAAGCGTTTCCGCTTTATCATCGACGGCAAAAATTCTATCGTTTATGACAACGTAATGCACCGAGCCGATGAGATAATCGGGCTGTAAGAGCGCGTACTCATCACTCAGAGACGGCTTGGTTACTCCGCGGATATAGTCCGCTTCAAAACCGCAGAGGACTGTAAGAGCGTTTTGGTATTTTTGCGCCGCGTCCCGCACCGTCTTCATATATTCGCCGTGTCTGCCGGGCGCGATGTGCCAGTTTTCAGCAAACGGATAGGCGCTGTGGCTCGAAATGCCGAGTACGGCAAAGTCTTTTGCGACAGCCGCACGTACCATCTCATCGACCGAATTTTTCCCGTCGCAGAATGTTGTATGACAGTGATAATTCGTTTTGAGCATACTAGCGCTTTGAGTGCGCCCACTGAGCGCTTTGCAAAAGGAAAAGCTCAAACTGCGCTTTTAATTCTTTGAGCGCTTTTACAACCGCATCTTTATCGCGTGCTTTAACGCCCTTATTCATCGTTTCTCCAAGCTGCCGAAGTTTATTTGCAGAAATTGCCGCAGAACTTCCCTTAATCGTGTGCGCAATCATATTGAGTTGATCGTAATCGTCGGTACGGAGTGCGCTTTCCGCTTTTGCCAAAAGTTCCGCCGTCTGGTCGCTGTAATCAAGCAAAATGCTTTTTCCCAAATCGATGTCGCCTCCGACCGTATCGTTAAAGTCGTCCGTATCCCACAGCGAATCTTCGAGCGTTTCGCGCCCGCAGGGGTCTTGAGGTGCCGGCGCTTCCTGCACGTCAATAACGGCTTTCCATTTGTCGAGCAGGAGTTTTATGCTTTCTTTTTTGAACGGTTTTATTAAAAAGTCGTTCATACCGATTTTTTGATAGCTTAAACACTCGTCTTTATTGTCATTTGCAGTGCAGGCAATAATGACGCCCTGATACTGCTCATTTCGGAGGATGCGCGCAGCCTCATCGCCGGTTAAAATCGGCATTTGAATGTCCAAAAACACCATTTGAATGGACGGGTCTCGTCTGACTGCATCAACGGCTTCCTGCCCGTTCGACGCTTCTATAATTTCCGCGCCGAATTTTTTAAGGAACGTAACTAAAATCTTTCTATTGACTGGATGATCGTCAGTTACAAGGATTTTTGCGCCCTTTACCAGCTCCGACGCAGCATCTTTGTGCCCCTTGTCCAGAACGACCGCCGACTGCGCTTCATCGATAAGTTTTTCGGCAGAATCGCCTGCATTCGTTTCCAAAAGCAAAAGATAGAGTTTTTCAAAGCGAATGGGCTTATAAATAAAGCCTGCAAACCAGTCCAGCACTTTCATTTTGGCTTCTTTTCCCATCTCGCCTTCCGGCACCAACAGGTAGAGTTTTGTATTTTTGAGTGCGGACGACGTTTTAATTTCGCGGGCAAGATTCCAGCCGTTCATTAAGGGCATGAGCATATCGATAAAAACGATATTGAACGGACAGCCGATTTTTTCAGCATAAGTTAGACTTAAAAGCGCGTCTTTAGGATCGGACGACGTTTGAATGTACTGCAAACCCATGTAGTTGAGCATATTCGTCAGTCCTTTTGCGGCAAGAATGCTGTCATCGACAATCATAATGCGCGATGTTGCGGGAATAGGAGATTCAGGCATTTTATCGTCAAAGCAGGAGGACTTTACCAGCGGCAGATTAAACCAAAAAACGGAGCCTCCGTACGGATTCGCTTTTACGCCGATTGTTCCTTTCATTTTTTCTACGAGCGAGCGGCATATCGGAAGCCCCAAACCCGTTCCGCCGTATTTTCGCGTTGTCGATTCCTCGGCTTGAAAATAACTGGTAAACAATTTTTTTTGCTGCTTTTCAGAAATACCGATTCCGCTGTCGGTAACTTCAAAGTGCAGCATTCCGTCGTTGTTTTTTAAAACAACGTAGATGTAGCCGCGTTCGGTAAATTTGAGCGCATTTTTTATCAAATTGATTAAAACTTGGCGTACCCGCGTCGGGTCTCCCATCACAAGGGACGGAATTGAATAATCTATATTGGTAACGACTTCTATTCCCTTTGCAAACGCTTCAAGCCCGATAAGGTGCACGGTTTCTTCCGTAAGCGACTTTACGTCAAACGGAATGTTTTCAATCACCATGCGTTGGGAATTGAGTTTTGAAAAATCCAAAAAGTCGTTTACAAGATTTAAAAGAATGTCCGCGCCGACCCGTATTTGATGAACGTACTCTTGCTGTTCGGTGTCGAGCGCGGTTTCTGAAAGGAGATCGAGCGTTCCGATGATGGTTTGCACCGGCGTGCGGATTTCATGCACCGCATTCGCCATAAAAAGATTATTCGTCATTTTTATCCGTCACTGACTGGAATGTAAGATTTCAAGCGCCTTTTGCACGATGTTTTCAGGCTTTTGCGGCTTTACGATGTACTGTTTGGCGCCGAGCGAAAGAATCTGAATAATCATGTCACGGTCAACTGCCTGCGAATAAACAATGACCGGCGGACAGTCTTGCAGCGTTTTCAAGCGTTTGAGCGTATCAAAACCGGAGATGCCCGGCATAAAAATATCGAGCACGATGATGTCGTATTTGTATTTGTGGTATTCGGACAAAAACTCCGTACCGGACGGATACGAGCGGCACTCAAAGCCTTCAGCCTCGAACGCGGCGGTCAAAAGACGCGTGATAATGGCGTCGTCGTCAACCAGTCCTACGGCAGGTTTTTGCGGTTCGTCTTTGTCGTCGTTTGCTTTTTGATTGATAATGCAGACATCGGAGGCAAAGCGCATTTCTATTGAAGACTGTTCATCCGCTTCTTCTTCCGCTGAAACGAGAATGTTGTCAGAAATGAGGTCGGGAACGTGAGAGGTTTTTGAGCTGTCAACGACGGAGTTCAAAATGCTTGAAATGTCGGAAACGACTTCAATACCGTTGTATAGTTCGTGCCCGTCAATCAATTCTTTGACAAAGGAGCTAAACGAAAGAATTTTAATGTTTTTCGTCTGGATTTTGCGGTTTGCAAGAATGTTGTCCAACAAGAATTCAATGTTCAGTCCATCGATGAATGTCAGTTCAAGGTTTGACAGCATTAAAATGATTTTTGTCGCTGAATCTTCGGCTTCAATCATTTCGCTGAGTTTGTATTTCATCAATTGGATTTTTTCGCGGTTTAAGCCCTGCGCAATTTCGATAAAAATAAGATTGCCGTTTTTATGCAGGTCGAGTACGCAGGGCGTTACATCCATCGAAAACGCAGTGCGTAAAAAATGTCCCACCGATTCAAAAAATATGTCGAACTTTATCGGCTTTACAAAATATTTTACGATTCCGTATTTTGCCAATATCGTTATTTCGTCTCGGCTGCGGATAGGACCGGTTGCAATGATGGGAATGCTGCGGGCGTTCGGATTTTTGCTTACGCTCTCAAGAAATCCGACCAAACCGATAAAATCTCCCTCTTCATTTATATCCAAAATCATCAAGTCAGGTAAAATGGAAATCAGCTTAGTCAGCGCATCTCTCCTTCCCTGAACCGCGGTTACTTCTATTTGCTCCTCTCCCAGCTTATCTTTTAGAAATTCCAAAAAAGTTGGAGAAGCATCAACGATTAAGACTTGCTTCATAGTGCGCATTATAGCCGGATTGCAGCTGTTCTGCAACGCGAAGAAACAAGACGGAACGTACGCGTTGTTTTGAGAGCGGATGTTTCGGACGCTGTATTAAGATGGATATATGGCAGTTATGTATAAACCGGCGGGACTGCTTTCCGTTCTGCAGGAGAGGCGCACAGCAAAAACGGTGCTTTCCGTGCTCGAATTTCGTACACGAAGGCGGGAACGTATGCATAAAATTGCCGTCCTTTTACAGTCCTCTGGATTAACCGCGGCACGTCGAGCGTCATGATAACTGCACTGACGGAAAGCGAGCGGCGCATTTTTTTAATCTACGGAGGGTCTAATTCCCCGACGCTTGCGTCGAAAAGTTGGTATAATGGGAGAATGAGTGATGAGCATATATAAGCAATCCCAAGAGCGTGATGTTATGTCATTTGGTATTTCCGGCGAAATACAGACGAAATGTATTTACGGAAGACGCAGGAGAGATGCTGAAAGAAAACTGCTTTGTAGAAATAGGAATGGAGGGAGAGCATGTGTATTTTTTAGTGCAAAGTGTCCCGACAATTGCGGTGAGTAAAATAGTGATGACGGTAAAAAGTATAACAGCGAAAGAAATATTTAAAAGTTCCCCATATATAAAGCAAGAAATCTTATGGGGAGGAGCCTATGGACAAGCGGATTTTACACGAATACAGTAAGGATATATGCAAGTAAAGATACGATAATGCGTTATAATATAATCAAGGAAAAAATAAAGATGCTTATATAAATATATAAAGGACAGCTAGATCTTGATTTTGGCTTATGACAAAAGACGGCATAGATACCCTGTCGCCCTGCGTCGGGGTGATTCATTGGGTAGTGGGTAATGTGTCATTTGTGTCGTCTGGAGATATGTTTTCCAACGGCGTTTTTTACGAGGCGGAGGGTGCGTTGTATTTCTCGTCGGCGGATTTGTTTAACACGCGGTATACAAAGAATACGCACAGACAAAACTCCATTTCATGCACGTTTTACCGTCAGACAGAACATGCAGCGGGCGGAATCTCCTGTATGTCTTTCAAATTTTTTCCGCCGCCGCCCGCCCCGCCCGACAAACGCGGACACGCTGCTAAAACTGAATCTTTTTTATAAACACAATCAGTGCAGCCTGTCCCATTCACAATTATTCAAGGAGGTTCTATGACACAAAACGAACGGCGCATTTTTTTAATCGACTATCTCTTACGCGAAAACTCTGGCAGCGGTGCGGGAAATCTTCCTGAGCAGGAAACGGAACAAAAACAACTGCTCCGCGCCTTGATGAATGTCCGAAAGCCGCAGCGGACAAGCAAAGATTTTCTGCGTATACAGGACGAATATTTACAGGAAGCGGGGCGGCAGCGCGGCATTACCGATTTTACGCGCCTAAAACCTGCCGCCGTGCGCGGAAACGGAGATTTTTATCTCTGGCAGGGCGACATTACAACGCTTAAAATCGACGCGATTGTAAATGCTGCAAACAGCGGCATGACCGGCTGCTGGCAGCCTTGTCACTCATGTATCGACAACTGCATTCACACATTCGCGGGGGTACAGTTACGCGCCGTCTGCGCCGACATTATGCAAAAGCAAGGGCACGAAGAACCGACGGGAAGCGCAAAAATTACGGGGGGATTCAATTTGCCGTGCACGTTTGTGCTGCATACCGTCGGACCGATTATCAGCGGAACGCTCACGGACAGCGATTGTAGTCAACTTGCCGGCTGTTACACGTCCTGCCTGAACCTTGCGGCGGAAAACGGCGTCAAATCGATTGCGTTTTGCTGTATTTCCACCGGCGTGTTCCGCTTTCCTGCTCAAAAAGCGGCGCACATTGCAGTCAAAACGACGGAGAACTGGAAAAACGAAACCAAAAGCGCAATGAAAATCGTGTTTACTGTATTTAAAGATGAAGATTTTGCCATTTATAATACAATTTTATCGAATCCTTCAACGGAGGACTGTAAGGAGAGCGTATGAAAATCGAACATATCGCGCTGTATGTAAACAATTTAGAAGATGCCCGCAATTTTTTTGTAAAATATTTCGGCGCAAAGTCGAATGACGGGTATCACAATCCCCGAACGAATTTCCGCTCGTATTTTCTGTCGTTTGACGACGGCGCACGAATCGAAATTATGAATAAGCCGGAAATGCCCGATTTACCCAAAGCGTTTTCCCGCACAGGCTATGCGCATATCGCGTTGAGCGCGGGCAGCAAAGAAAAAGTCGATGCGTTGACGGCTGCGCTGCAAGCGGACGGCTATGAAGTTATCAGCGGCCCTCGGACAACCGGCGACGGATATTACGAAAGTTGTATCGTCGCAATCGAGCGTAATCAAATCGAAATTACCATTTGAGCGGCCGTGCGCTTTTCAGACGGCATGGGAAGACGAAGGACGGGTAAGCGTCTTTAAAATGTACGTTTTTCCGTTCAATTTCCAGTTTGTATTCGCATAACATTTGACCTGCAAAGAAAATAAGGAGAAAAGATGACTTTTTACACTGCGCAAAACGGACGGGATATGCCGGACTGCGGACGGAAAAAATGTGCGGCGCTGAAAACTGCCCTTGCGGATTCCGATACGGTACTGATTGGGGCTGGGGCAGGACTTTCTGCCTCAGCAGGTTTTACGTATTCCGGCGGGCGGTTTGAAAAATATTTTTCGGACTTTCGGCAAAAATTCGGCATTACCGATATGTATTCGGGAGGATTTTACCCGTTTCCGACGCATGAAGAATATTGGACTTGTTCGAAAACTTTGTTGTCGAACAAGTCCTGCGAGTTCTAAATCGCACAGACAGTGTGATTTAGAACATCGTATTTTCAATGTAACCAGTTCCGAAACTGACGTTTCCGAACTGGTTTTATTGGGCGTGGTGGAGCCGTCATATTTTTTATAATCGATATGCGGAGTCGTCGAACCCCGTCTACGAAAATCTGCATACGCTTGTGAAAGACAAAAACTATTTTGTGCTGACTACGAATATTGACCATTGTTTTCAGAAATCGGGCTTTGATAAAAATCGCCTTTTTTACACGCAGGGCGATTACGGCTTGTGGCAATGATCTGAGCCGTGTCATGCGCGCACCTACGATAATGAGCAAACGGTGCGGCAAATGCTCGAACGACAGCGCGATATGCGTATTCCATCCGACCTGATATCGTACTGTCCCCGCTGCGGGAAGCCGATGACGATGAATCTGCGTTCGGACAGCACGTTTGTAGAAGATGAGGGCTGGCAGCGCGCGGCAGAGCGTTATGAGCGCTTCCTTACTGAAAGCAATGCGCTGACCGGCGGAAAAATTATTTTGCTGGAACTCGGCGTCGGCGCAAATACGCCCGGAATTATCAAATATCCGTTCCAGCGAATAGCCGCACACAATGCAAATGCAGCGTATGTGTGCATCAATGACAGGGAAGCGTTCGTTCCCAAAGAGATTGAGCCGCGCTCGATTTGTATTACCGCGGACATCGGCAGCGTTCTGGAAGCGCTGCGCTAAACGGCGGACGGTGAAAAACGGTATTTGAAAGACGGAACTCAGTTACCGTCCGCTTCACGTTTGCTCTGCGGCAAACGTGGGCAGGCAGGACTATGTTTTATCTTTCAAACTGTATTTCCTGCCGCCCGCCGTTCTCAGCGGGAATGCCGTGTAGAAGATGAAATCCCGCGTCTTTCCACGAACTCGTTTTCTGCCAGTTCTACTTTGAAGCAAAACTCACAGGAAACGGTACACAGGTGCTCTCTTGCAGGAGAAGACGAGTTACGTCCATCATGAACAGCGCCAAACGCTGCTGCCGCCGAAAAACATTATTCCCCGCGAGTTTTCGTAAGAAAATTCGGGAGGTCGATAACTCCTCTCTATCTTTCAAATTCCTTGCTCTGTCGACCGACATACCCCGCCGCCAGCCTGTCCTCGCAACCGTTTTGCCTATGGCAAATCGGGACGGACTGCAAAAATCGTAATCGGTGTTAAACAGCGTTTGTACAGTCCGCATTAGTACAGCGCATTCAGCGTCCGGTAGACGGCGTTTAATTTTTCGCGGTCTTCGGCGCTGAACGAAACGTCTTTTTCATCAGCAAGCGTTTCAAGCGAGGAGAGGCTTTCATTGACTGCGGTCGAAAAACCGCGGCTTACCTTAAAGTAGTAGGTGCCGTGTCCGTCGGTAAAGAGACAGATAAAACCGTATTCGCGGCTTTTTGCTTTTGCGACAGCGACGCGTAAAATGTTTGGAACAAGCCGTAAAAGCGCTGTAACTCCGTTCGCGTCATCTATGCGGATATTCTCTTTGCGTCCCCAGTCTTCGGTTGTAAGCGGCGTAAGGTTCAGCGCGTTTGCCGCACGCACGATTAAACTTAATTTTTCGCCTTCAAGCAGCGTAAAACCGTCGGCAAAAACAACCTTTCCCTTCACTCCGGGTAAGCCTGCGGTATTTTTTTCCGAGCGGACTGCACGTAAAAGGTTTTCGTAGGGCAGAATCGCCTGTTTTTTTCCTTTCACCTTTTTGACTGCAAAGGTTTCGCCGCCGAACGCAATGACATTTTCGTCTTTTTTCGACTTAGAGTCGTCCTGCTTTTCCGTCTTGCCCTTCTTTTTATCTTTTGCTTTGTCAAATTCTTCCGACTGTTTTTCAAGCGTCCGTTTGCTTCCCTTTGCGCCTTTGCCTTCCGCAAGTTTTTCCGGCAGCGATGGAGAAATTTTTTCGAGTACGTTTTTGGTCAGCGGGGAGACGCTCATAGCAAACATACGCGACGTGCGGACGATTTCGCCTGCGACGATGTACAGCGGGTCTTGACGGAACATGACGGAACCGGGGTGAATGCAAATGCGGTCGGTGGTGATGCTGCGGTAACTGTCGCGACCCGTCCTCATGCAGACGAATTGAATCATGCCGGCGCCGATGCAGCATAAATAGTCCTGTAAATCGCCCTTTCCTGAAATGGGAATTTTCATTTCGGAAACGATGTCAGAAAGCTGCGCGTTTATGTTTTCTATTTCGAGCATAATGCGTTCGTCAAGATAATTGCGCTCGCAAAATTTCGCCTTGTTCGGCGCACTTTTAAACGCGGCAAAAATGTTGAGATAGGACACAAAGTCCCCGTGCATATCGCGGAATGCGTGGTGGGCTTTGCGCGCTTCCATTTCTTCTCCGGGCGGCAGGACAAACGGCGAGTTCGCGGACAAAAACGATGCCGCAATGAGCGCCTGCTCAAGCACATCGGGAAAACGCATAATCGCTTCAACGATAATGCGGCTTATGCGCGGCTCAAGCGGGAAGGCGACCATCATTTTGCCGATTGCAGAAAGCGTATTGTCGGGAGCAAGCGCGCCGAGCATAATGAGCGTGTCCACCGCTCCGATAATGCCTTCGCGTCCGGGAGGAGAGATAAAGTCGAAGCCGTAAAAATCCGTTATGCCGAGGTCTGCCATCTGCAAAACGACTTCGCTTAAATCCGTGCGGTAAATTTCTTCCGTTGTATAAAGCGTTCTCGTGTCAAAATCCTTCCGCGGATAGAGACGGTAGCACGTTCCTTCACAGGTGCGCCCCGCCCTTCCGCGCCGCTGATTACAACTTGCCTTGCTGACTGCCGTTTCCGTCAAACTTGACGTAAAGGTGCGCGGATTGTAAAAGTTCATTTTGGCCAGTCCCGAATCGATAACCGTCGTGATGTCGGCAATCGTAACGGATGTTTCTGCGATATTCGTCGAAATGATAATTTTTTTGCGTCCGGCAGGCGGCTTTTTAAAAACGTTTTCCTGTTCATCCTTCGGAAGCCGTCCGTAAAGCGGTAAAGTAAAGATTTTCCGTGCAAACGGGGAGCGGTTCAAGGCGCCCATGCAATCTTTGATAATTTTTTCGCCGGGCAAAAAGATAAGAATGCCGCCTTTTTGCTTATTGTCTAAAATTCGTTCTACCGTCCCGCAGACTTTTTCGATGAGAGCGGCGCTTGCAGCATCTGTGGACGTGCCGGCAGGAATAGACGGCGGATCGTAAATCATTGCGACAGGGTAGGTGATTGTGTCAATTGTTACGATGGGACAGCCGTCAAAATAGTCGCTGAACGCTTCGGCATTCATCGTAGCGGACGACACAATCACTTTGAATTCGGGGCGCTCGGCAAGAATGCGTTTGAGCAGTCCCAGCACAAAATCGATGTTTAGGCTCCGCTCGTGCGCTTCGTCAACCATCACAACCGAATATTTTGAAAGCCACGGGTCAAGTTTTAATTCCTGCAGCAAAATACCGTCAGTCATTATTTTGATTTTTGTTGACTGGTCGGTTTTGTCTTCAAAGCGCATTTTATAGCCGACAAGACCGGGGTATGTCGTGTGCAGTTGTTTTGCGATAAACTCGCTGACTGAAAGCGCTGCAATGCGGCGCGGCTGCGTTACCGCAATCATGCCTGCTTCCGCATAGCCTGATTCGTACAAAATGACTGGAATCTGCGTCGTTTTGCCGCTTCCCGTCGGACTTTGCACGACAATCGCTTGATTCGACTTGAGCGTTTCGAGAATCCGCTCTTTTTGCTCGTAAACGGGAAGTTTTTTATAGTTTATTGCCATATAGGGTTATCCTTGTGCTGCTCCGTAATTTTTTTCCGTTCTTTTAAATAGGAAGCCCACTGCGTATTTTTGTTCGCGTCGAGTTCGGAAATGAAATCGTCGTTGAGATATTTAATGATGAATTCACGTTTTTCTGTAATATAGGTCGTAATAAAGTGCGCGCGCATTTCGGTAAGGACGGGAGAGGATGCGGTGTGTTTTTCAAAGCGCGCTTCAAGCAATAAGCCGTCTCCCGTGTCGTCGCGCGGCGTTTCCGGTTTTGTAAACTGCGGTTTTGTGCGCTGCGCACTGATGGTGTTGCCGTTGCCGTACATGATAAGTTTGTGCGTTATTCCCGTTTCCGACTGCCCAACGCTTTGCCAGCCGCGCACGACGTGCGGATGGTTTGCCCACACGACGTCAACGCCGCAGTCTAACAGCGCACGGTAATATTTTTGCCGCCCCTCGCTGACGTCGGCAACGTATTCAGGTTCGTCGGAGTGAATGGACAAGACGAAAAGGTCGCAGGGATTTTGTGCGCGGAGATTATGCAGAAACGCTTTAAATTGCGCCCGAGCCTCTTCTCGTGATGGGACGTAGTTTAAATATGCCGTAAAAGTATTTCTATTTAAAAGTTCCGTAACTGCGCAAAAAAGTACCGTCCAGTCCTTTACTTGTATTATGCGGTAAGAAAAATCGCCGTCTTTCTGTGTCCGTATGCCTGAAAAATATAGAGGGCGCGGAGTATTTTTGTATTGTTTCTCCATTGCATCCGCCCATGCGCGCGTTTCTTGAATTCCCTCAAGTCCTTGGTCGTTTGAATGGTTATTCGCCGTCGAAAAAACATTGAATCCCGCTTTGATTGCCGCCTCAGGATAAGTCGGCTGCATATTGAAGTCAGGATAGGTAGAAAATGTGCGTGAAGTCATAACTGGAGACTCGATATTCGCAAACGAGAGGTCGCAGGAAGAGACAAGCGGCGTTACCGCTTCCCAGATTTTACCGTAGTCCGCCATGCTGAAATTCGGCGTATGCGCCATAATGTCGCCTGCAAAAAGGAGCGTCAAAGAAGACTGCGCTTCAATGTGCGGCGGCTTTGGGAGCGGCACGTTTCCTGTCAACGCACAGGTTGAAAACAGAATGAGAGGCAATGCGCATAATAATGAAAATAAGCGTCGTTGTTTCATGGAAGGGTGTTAAATAAAAATCCGCGCCCGTGCGGACGCAGATTTTTTTGTAATTAAGCCCGCTCTCCGGCTTGCACTAACGTTATCGCCGAAGTCATAACGATGTCGTCAACCGAGCAGCCGCGGCTCAAATCGCTGATGGGTTTTGCAAAGCCCTGCAGAATGGGACCGTATGCGTCTGCGCCGGCAAGACGCTGCACTAATTTGTAGCCGATGTTTCCTGCGGCAAGGTTTGGGAAGATAAGCGTGTTAACTTTGCCGGTAATCGGGCTTCCGGGCGCCTTGAGCTTGGTTACTTCAGGAATAAGCGTTGCATCCGCCTGCAGTTCTCCGTCTAAAATGAGGGACGGGGCTTTTTGATGCGCTTTTTCAACTGCTTCCTGTACAAGTTTAACTGGAGGAAGTTTTCCGCCGGAGCCTTTTGTGGAGAATGAAAGCATGGAAACGACCGGCTCGCAGCCCAAAAGTGCGCGGCAGGATCCGGCTGCAGCAACTGCAATGTCGGAAAGCTGGTCGCTGTCGGGTTCGGGAACAACTGCGCAGTCGGAGAAAATAAACATTCCCTCGTGCCCCCATTTTGCGTCATGCGTATCGACGACAAAGCACGATGAGGCGGTGGAAGAGCCTTTTGCAGTTCCAATGACTTTTAGTCCCGCGCGGAGCAATGACGCGGTAGACGAAATTGCGCCGCTGACCATCGCGTCCGCTTTACCGAGCCGCACCATCATCGCTCCGAAACTCAGCGGGTCTTTAAGCATAAAATCCTTTGCGCCTTCTTCAGTAACTTCCGGCTGACCCGTCTTTTTGTCAATTTTACCTTTGCGAAGTTCAAAATATTCTTTTGCAAAATCGTTAAGCCATTCCGATTCTGCGGGGTCGATTGTCGTAATGCCTGCAAGACTAACGCCTTTCGCCTGAGCCGTTTTTTCAATTTCCGCCTTTTTTCCGATAAGCGTCAAACTTGAAACAAGCCCTTCGGCTACGATTTTTGCCGCCGCCTGCACAGTGCGCTCTTCCGCGCCCTCCGGCAGTACCAAACTCTTTTGAAAAGCCTTCGCTTTTTTCTTCATTTCCGCTACAAAATCCATAAAAATCCTCACAAAATTAATTTCCGCCATTATATCACACGAAAGTGAATTCTGCCATGATTTTTAGACTGCGGAGGGTGGGGCGGGCGGTAAAAACGACGTTTGAAAGACGCAATGGAGACTCCGCCCGCTCCACGATTATCCCCATCCCGCAGGGAGTATGGATAATCGTGCAAAAAATGGACTTTGTCATTGGGGAAGAACTGAAAATGCAGCGGATTGCAAGCGGCATATTTAATACACTTACTGACTTTGCATTCGCAAAGCCCCTTGCTCAATTAGAGATAGAGTAAACGATGTTTGAATGGCACAACTGTATTCCTGCCTGCGTGAGATTATCTTTCGCCGCACAGATGTGGATAATCCCGCAGGAAAACGCTGCTTATCGAAGGCGAGAGACGTAATGACTCTGCTTCCGGATAGAGAGGAGACCGGCGAGTATTGTTTGCTGCTCGTTTTCCATACGAGAAACGTCGTGTGTGCCGTCATAAATCGCCGCTGAATACGAGGTGCGCCGCGATAAAATAGTCTAAAAGGCGGAAAACAACGTCTTTGCGCAGGTTGACAGGAGAGGCGGCTAGTTCCGCGGAGGATGGGGTAAGTGTATATTGGTGCAAGCGGAGCGGCGCATACGGCGCACCGATAGTTTTTAGTTTCGGTTTACCGGCTGCAAAAAACTGCGGAACAAGAGACTGTCCCCTCCCGCTCCGCAGTGTCTTTGTGAATGCGTCTAAAGATTTTCGGAAAGAAAAGTTTGGAGCGCGGCGGCGGCGGCTTTTTCGTCCGCGCCGTCAACGCTCACGGTAACGGAATCTCCGCACTTTATGCCGAGGCTCATCAGTGCGACCATGCGTTTGCCGTCAACCTTTTTTTCGCCGGCCGAGACGGTTACGGCGCTTTCAAAGGTTTTTGCGAGCGCGACCAGTTTTCCCGCAGGCCGTATATGCAGTCCCACGGGGTCGGTAATCGTATAATCAAATGTTTTCATCGTTTCTATCCTTAAATATGATTGTATCTGTGCGTATTTCCAGTCAGCCTGTCAGGCACGGACGGTCTTTTTAGTCAGTCCGAGCAGCAATGCCGCCGTAAAAGAACCTGCAAGCAGCGCCGCGAGGTAGAAAAACGGATTCCCGACGACTGGAAAGACGAAAATTCCGCCGTGGGGAGCCATCAGCGTGCAGTGTGCCGCCATTGAAATGCCCCCGGCCAGCGCGGAACCTGCGATACAGCACGGCAGAACGCGGAGCGGGTCTGACGCCGCAAAGGGAATTGCGCCTTCCGTGATAAATGAAAGCCCCATAACGATGTTCGCGGGGGCGGCTTTACGCTCCGCCTCTGTGTACTTGCTTTTGAACAGCAGCGCGGAAATCGCAAGGGCAAGCGGAGGCACCATGCCGCCAATCATCACCGCCGCCATGATATTGTAGTTCCCCGCCGCAATGGACGCCGAGCCGAAGACGTACGCCGCCTTGTTGACCGGCCCTCCCATATCGACTGCCATCATGCCGCCGAGTATGACGCCTAAAATGACGCTTCCCGCACCGGACATTTCTGAAAGCGCCGCATTGCACGCAGTGTTGAGCGCGCCGATGGGAGGCTCAACGATAAACTGCATAAAAATCCCTGTCGCCGCAATGCCGAACAGCGGGAAAAAGAGAATGGGCTTGAGTCCGTCTAGCGCTTTGGGCAGTTTGGCAAAGGCTTTTTTCAAAAGAAGGACGATACAGCCTGCCGCAAAGCCTGCAATCAGTGCGCCGATAAAGCCGCTCCGTCCTTGAGAGGCAAGGTAGCCGCCGACCAGTCCCGCCGCAAGTCCCGGGCGGTCTGCAATGCTCATCGCGATAAAGCCTGCAAGAATCGGAAGCATAAAGCCGAATGCCCCTCCGCCGATAGTCTTAAAAAGGCGCGCCGCCTGCGTAATTGAGCCGAACGCGGAACGCTGGTCAAAGGGCAGCGCATTTAAGTCAACAAAAAGCCCGTCGATTAAAAACGCGAGCGCAATCAAAATACCGCCGCCGACTACAATCGGCAGCATATACGAAACGCCGTTCATCAAATGTTTGTAGATTGTGTGCGCAAAACTTTCTTTTCCGGAGTTTGACGCAGCATTTGCTTCCATCGAATCATGCGCCGCACGGTAGACTGCGTATTTGCCGTCGAGCGCGTCTTGAATGAGCGTATCCGCCTTGTTAATGCCGTCGCCCACCCTGCACTGTACAAGCGGCTTTCCGTCAAAACGCGCAAGCGGAACGTGCGTGTCCGCCGCAACAATAATGCAGCCGGCTTTTGCGATGTCTTGTGCCGTCAATTCGTTTTTGACGCCGGAGGCGCCGCGCGTTTCAACCTTGATTGCCGCCCCGTGCTTTGCCGCTGTTTTTTCAAGTTTTTCCGCCGCCATGTACGTGTGCGCAATTCCTGTGGGGCAGGCAGTTACCGCTAAAATCGTCATTTTTGCGGAAGGCTTTGTTTCCTGCGCCGTCATCTCATGCGCTCCCGTTTCCGCCGCATTTAAAGCCGCGTCTTTTTCTTTTTCCGCTTCATCGATTGCCAAAAGGAATTCCTCGACGCTGCGTGCCGAAAGCAGGTTTTTCGTAAAGTCTTCGTTGAGCAGCATCATGGAAAGTTTACTCAACACGTCGATATGAACGCCGCCTGCGTCTGCCGGAGCCGCAATCAAAAAGATGACGGTAACTTTTTCGCCGTCGGGCGCGTCATAGTCAACGCCTGCCGGAACTGTCATTGCCGCAAGCCCCGCGCGTAAAACCGATTTGCTTCGGCAGTGCGGAATTGCCACTCCTTCTCCGACCGCCGTAGTCGCTTCTTTTTCGCGCGCCATGACGCCTGCAAAGTACGCTTCTTTGTCGCTGATGTTTCCGCCGGCCGCCATCAAATCAACGAGCATGCGTAATGCGTCGTCTTTGCTTTTTGCCGCGCCGTTTAAGCGGATACTTTCGGGATTAAACAAATCTCGAATTCTCATACAGTCCTCCTCCAATAATAAGTCAAGAAGAAAGCAGCAACTTTCGATTGACTTTTTACGCACGTTCGCAGCGAGGCAAGAACGTGCAGATAATATACAAGTTTGCGCTTGAGCAAACTTGGGTAAAATAAAAACCATGCTGTTTGTACGGCTTTTATTTTACACGCCTCCAATAATTTTTTGTGCGCCGGACGCGCACGAGTCAACAATCCGTTTTAAGGAAACTCATTTCCCGCAAACGCCCGCCGACACGATGATACGCGCATAAACGCAGCGTTATCATTCGTTTTCTTCTATAATAAGTACAGTGCGACTTACAATCACCTTGCTTCGACAAGTCTCTTTTTCCGCACGATTGCGGAACGCAAACTTTTAGCGGACGGCAACCTCGTCATGTCTTTCGCGCTCCGTTTTCCCGTTTGCAGTCAACTCCCGCTAAAAGTCGAAATGATAGGACGCGCGCAATATTTCAACCGCCTGCCTGTCCGCCAAATGCTCGGAAAACGCGCTTGCAGAACCTGCGCATAGTCCCGTCTTGAATGCTTCCGCGTATGAGCCGGTTTTCAGGTAGCCTGCAAGAAAGCCTGCCACCATCGAGTCTCCGGCTCCCACTGAATTGACTTTTTTGCCCGCAGGCGCGCCGCTTTTGTAGATTTCGCCTGTTTCCGCCGCAAAAACCGCGCCGTCCGCCGCCATCGATACAAGCACGTTCCGCGCGCCTGCTTGCTGCAATTTTTTTGCATAAAGAACGGCGTCGTCCCGCGTTTTTATCTCTGCGCCGAACAGTTCTCCGAGTTCGACCGCATTCGGTTTGATTAAAAAAGGACGACAGTCGAGCACGTTTTTAAGCAAATCGCGCGTTGCGTCCACAATGATTTTCGTCTTCCGATTACCGAAGCGCTTCATAATGTCGCGGTAAAGCGTTTCCGGCACCGAAGACGGAATGCTTCCCGACAGCACAAGAATGTCGCTGTCGCCGAGCGTTTCAAGTTTTTCAAACAGGTGCGCAAGGTCGCTTGCCGTGATTTTCGGCCCTTGTCCGTTGATTTCCGTTTCGACATCGCCTTTGAGTTTGACGTTAATGCGGGAAAAGCCGTGCGAAACCTGCGTAAACTCAGAATCGACGCCCTGTTCGGTTAACTCTGCGCGGATTTTGTCTCCGGTAAACCCCGCGATAAAGCCGAGCGCAATCGATTCAAAGCCCAGATGACGCAGCATAATCGACACGTTAATGCCCTTGCCGCCGGCGGTAATCGCTTCGCTTGCCGTCCGATTGACCGTTCCCGTCGTAAAATGCGGCACAAGCGCGCTGTAATCAAGCGAGGGACTCACCGTTACCGTATAAATCATACGTTCAAAACCTCCTTAAAAATTTCAAAAGAATGACTGGAAAGATTGCAGTCCGTCATTTTCAGAAGGACAGATGACTAAAGACCTGCTGCCGAGACGCGCCGGATGTTTTGGCAGTCGGCATACGAGGCGTCTTCCAATCCCACCGTAATAATTTCCGCCTCCATAAAGTCCGCGAACGTTACGCACGACACCCGCGAAAACTTTGTTCCGTCCGCTGCAACGTATTTTTGCTGCGTACGGCGCATTGCAGTCTGTTTAATCATCGCTTCGCTTGCGTCCGGCGTTGTAAACCCATGCTCGCGGCTGATGCCGTTTGCGCCCCAAAAGCCTTTCGTAAAATGGTATTTTTTAAGAGACTCGAGTGCTTCTTCTCCGATAACGGCGTCCGTCGTATATTTGATTTCGCCGCCTGCAATGAAGGTGCGAAAGCCCAGTGACGCAAGGCGCGCCGCGTGAGCGCAGCAATTTGTAACGAAAACCGCTTTCCGCGCGGTAATAAAATCGATGATAAGTCCGGTCGTAGTGCCTGCGTCGAGGTAAACAAAGTCGTCTTCGTTGATAAGGGAGGCTGCATGCCGCGCAATCGCCGTTTTTTCTTCGCGGCAGCAGTGAGCACGTTCGGAAACAGTGTTGTCGCGCGGTGTAAAGAGCATATCTTTTGCAATCGCTCCGCCGAACACTTTTGTAAGTTTGCCGCCGGACGCAAGAACCGTAAGCGCGCGCCGTATTGTTGACTCCGATGCGCCAAGTTGGTCAGCCAGTTCCTGCACCGTCGCAGAGCGTTTCGTCTCCACAATCGAAAGGATTTTATTCAGCCGTTCTTCCGAAAGCACCTCGCCCCTCCCTGCGCCCGCACATATTTTTTGCCGGTACAAGAAGAGTATATAGTGTAAAATGAGCATAGTCAATCATAAATGAGCATAATAAGTTATAATAGGGCATAAAAGCGGCAAAGAATAATTTGTAACTTGTAATCACGCAGACTGCAAACGGCATATTTCGCTGCGCTTACGGATTTTGCAGTTCGACGGCGTATAACGGACGAAGAAAAATATGTTTGATAGACTTTTACGGAGCGGCAATATGCGGGCGGCGGCGTTTGAATGCTGCAAAAGAATTTCCGCCTGCGTATGATTATATCCACATTCCGTATGTATAGTATGGATAATCTTGGGGAAAACGGAGTTCGGGGAAGGGTTTGGCGACAGGAAGGTATATTTTCCTGCGGCAAATCCTGCGCCAAACACCATTTTATACGTCTGCACAATACAAAATTGACACGGACATCAATTCTGTTGAATCTTGCAAGTACCTTTTTTTTTCATCGACATCTCCTCAAGGACGGAAGAGATGCGTGCAGGGGGAATGAAGTTTGACGAGCGGGAATACTGGCGGACGGCGAAGACGAGGGAGGAGTAAATAATCGAATGGAAGGCGCCTGCAAAACGCAAATGCCGCTTCTTTACCGGTGAAGAAAATCTTATACGCTCATACAGGGCGTATAAATCAGGGTCTCAGCACGAAAGAAAAGTATAGTAAAGTAACGTTATGGAGGAATTGA
>CAUTOZ010000047.1:0-19678 GCA_963539635.1 uncultured Treponema sp. | reverse complement strand
CCGACCCGATTTTTGCAATCGTTTGGTTAAAATATTCGGAAAGTTCTGCAATTTCATCTTTGCCGCGGACGGGCAGACGCACCGTCAAATCTCCCTCTCCTTGCGCGATATTGCGGAGAGCGTCGCTTGTAAATTGGAGCGGATTCGACACAAACCGGCGCACGAGAACGTACAAGAGAACGACAACGCCGAGCAATATCAGCACATACTGAATAATCGTCCGCCGCAGCGACTTTTCGGCTTCCGCTGTAAAAATGCTCATCGCGGTTGCTGAAATCAACGCCCAATTCTCTGCGACGCCCGGAATGTCAACCGGCACAAAAATATACCGCGCACGGAGTCCTGACGTAGTCGAAACGGTTGTCTGTTCGGCAATTTCCTTTCTGCTGATCGCTTCATAGTATGGTTTAAATTCTGGATGAATCGCCAGTTGATTTTTTAAAATGCTTGAAGGATTGATGCTGTTTGCAACAATCGTGCCGTTTCCGCTGCAGAGCACTTTAAAATTCTGTACAGTCGTTTTCGAAATGCTTTCCAATTTCTTTTGCAAAAAGGTAACGTCAATGTCAGCATTGATAACACCGATTGCCGTATTATTGACGATAATCGGCAGCGCAAAAGTTGTGATGACATTGTTGCTCATCTTGAACGGCGGCACCATTGCCGTTTTTCCAGTCCCGAGGGGATTACCGTACCAGCCGCTGGTATCGCCTTCAAAGGGGACTGAACTGAGTTTAACGATATTTCCGCTGCTTTTTACTGCATAGGGAATAAAACGTCCGTCCGCATTGTGGATACCGATATTTGAAAATTGATGGTCTTTTCCATCGAACGCGTTCGGCTCAAAGAGCGCCGCAAGCGCCGTTACCGATTCGTTTTGCTTTATCAGCGCTTCAATCGCAGTCATTATGCGGGTACGGCTGCGTTCTGCGGCAGAAAGGCGCATTTCTGACTGTACGAGACTTTCTAAGTCGAGGCAGGTTTGGTAGACCTCTGAAAAAATGCGCTCGACGTCTGCCGCTAAAAGTTGGTTTTGTGTCGTTGTACTCTCCGACTTATCAGCAATCGCATTTGTATAATCGCCGACGGCATCGTACGCAGATTTTCCTGCAAAGACTGCAAACAGCACGGTAGAAATGATGACAGTCAAGCGAAAGCCGATTCCGCTTGTTATGCTGCGCTGTCTGTTGCTGCCCGCCGCTCGGGGGGGGGGGGGGTAATAGAGGTATAAGCCATATTTATCTACTCTCCTTATGTAGGTTTGATTTCCAATTATTTTAGCGCGGTTGGAACAATAGCGCAAACGATTTTTTCAAATGAAGAGACGGAGGAAAAGCGGCAGGCGGAAACTTCACCTGCGCAGTCGGGCGGTTGTTACAAGGTGTGAAAGATAGAATGGACTTACCGCTGTACAGCGGAGCGATGGAGGCGGGAGATGGAACCGTGGAAAGCCGGTTACGAAGTCCTTTTTCGCCCAAATGTTTTATAATTTACCCTGTGTTTTTCGGTAAGTAAAATTTCGTACAGGCAGCACAGTGTTTTATCTTACGTTTGCGTTAAACAAACGCGGGCAGGAGAGACTTCTTATCCATCATTCAAACTTTCTCTCCGCCGCCGAACGATTACAAATTATCCCTAATATGGTATATATACGCGAACTCAGGCGGCAGGCGGCGCGCCTTTATGGGGATTTTATGAATATTGATATGTTGATTGACGGGATTTTGGATTCATACGACCGCTACGGCGGTATCAATCGGAGCGAATCCGAAAACTTTCCAAACAGGCAGAACGTTATATCCGTCCTCAAGGATTTGCAGAGTCTTGTATTTCCGGGTTTCCGCGTAGCGGAGGAAATAACGCCGCACAATATCAGATACGTAACGGGAATGCGCGTAAATCACATCATTGCGGTGCTGACAAAGGAAATTCAAAAAGCGCTTGTGTATACGGACGCACGCACAAGGGACGGCTGCACGGAATTTGAAAGCGTGCAATGTTTTAAGCGCGCCGAAAAGACTGCAATCGCACTGATAGAAAGTCTGCCGGAAATCCGACGGAAAATTATGTTGGACGCAGACGCGGCGTATAAGGGCGACCCCGCGGCGGAAAGCAGCGAAGACGTTATTCTTTCGTATCCGGGACTTGAGGCGATTCTCGTCTATCGAATCGCAAACGTTCTCTACCAAAATTGCGTCCCGATTATTCCGCGTATCATGTCCGAATACGTGCACGGCAAAACAGGAATCGATATCAATCCGGGCGCAGACATCGGCGAGTCATTTTTTATCGACCACGGGACGGGCGTCGTTATCGGTGAATCGACGATAATCGGCAGCAACGTAAAAATTTATCAAGGAGTAACGCTCGGCGCGTTGAGCGTTAAAAAAGAATTGATGAATAAAAAACGCCACCCGACAATAGAAGACGACGTTACGATTTACGCCGGAGCGACGATACTCGGCGGCAAAACCGTTATCGGACGCGGCAGTACAATCGGCGGCAACACGTGGGTAACGCATTCTATTCCTGCCGGAACAATCCTCACGTTGGAAGAATAACAAGCGGACTTTTTTCTTTGCGTTGAGGGAATGCAAAACCGTTCGTTATTAAAACCTGCAAAGGATTTTTTTATAGCGGTGAATAAAAAACGGGAGGCACCGAAATGCAACGCTATCCAGTGCCTCCCGCTATGCTGGACATCGGAGAGAGTTTATCAGCTTATTTACAAGCTGGCTTCAATATAGCACACTTCATAAAAAAGTCAACGTTTTTTTGAAAGTTTTTTATTTTTTTGCAGTCATTTATGCGAAGAGTCTAACCTGCACCGAAAAGCCATTATGGAAAATCATCAGTAAACCGACTAGAATACCGCCATCTGCAGGCGGAAGACAGCGCGTATAAACGATGCGGCATCTTTTGCAGTCGGCAGTTGTACTACACTTGTTCGACAATTTCACTGCCGAATAGATTTAATCGGTAAAAAGGAGCGGTTCGTGGCAAAGAAAAACGGCTCAATCGTGTATAAATGCGCAAACTGCGGCTATACGCAGCCGCGCTGGCTTGGGCGATGTCCTGAATGCGGCGAATGGAATTCGTTAGAAGAATGTATAATCGACCGAAATGCAGTAACGCCTGCTGGACGCGGCAGCATAGCGGCAACAAAAGCAAAACCTGTGCCGCTTGCAAGCGTTCATGCTGACGAAACGGCACGGCTTATTACGGGCATTGCGGAGTTTGACCGCGTACTCGGCGGCGGAGCGTCTCGTCATTCGGCAATCCTCATCGGCGGAGAGCCGGGCATTGGCAAATCGACTTTGCTGATTCAAGCGGCGGCGTCTGTCGCGCAAAAAAACACTTCGCAGGCGGCACAGCGCATTCTCTATGTCTCTGGCGAAGAATCGGCAGCGCAGATAAAGGAACGAGCGGCGCGGCTCAAACTCAAATCCGGCGCGATTGAAGTCCTCTGTACTATGCGTCTTGAAGATATTTTGGATGCCCTCGATTCTTTAAATCCGCTTTTTGTCATCATCGACTCAATTCAAACGGTGTATTCGGCAGAGGCGGGGCTTATTCCGGGTACGGTAAATCAACTGAAATATTCAGCGAACGAACTGATTTCGTGGGTCAAGGAGCGGGAGAGCGTGCTCGTGATGACTGCTCACGTTACAAAAGACGGAAATATTGCGGGGCCAAAGACGCTTGAGCACATGGTCGATACCGTTATTTCGTTTGAGCGTAATGCAGACGACGTTCGCTTTTTGCACGCTCAAAAAAATCGGTTCGGCTCAGTGGATGAACTCGGCATATTTTTAATGACGGAAAAGGGACTTGAGAGCGCAGAGGCTCCGGCGACAATGTTTTTATCCGAGCGCAGCGGCGTGCAGCCTGCCGGCGTTGCATGTACAGCCGTCTTTGAGGGCAACCGCGTTTTTATGGTTGAAATACAAGCGCTGACGGCTCCGGCAAAGTCTGCCGTTTCGCGCGTATACAGCGACAAAATCGACGGTGCGCGTGTGAGCAGGGTCGCAGCCATTCTCGAAAAGCGCATTGGGATAAAGTTTGCCGAGCAGGACATTTACGTAAATGTTGCCGGCGGAATCCGGCTTACAGAAAGCGCGATTGACGGCGCACTTGCAGCGGCGATTTATTCTGCGCGCACGGACATTGCTCTTCCGGCCGGCACGGCGATTATCGGAGAACTTAGTCTTGCCGGAGAACTCCGTGCCGTTCCCAAAATCAAAAATCGCGCCAAAGCCGCCGAAAGTCTGGGCTTTACGCGTATTTTCGCACCGGATGATTGTACAAGCGTACGCAAAACAGAAAATATCGGAGACTTGATTAAAGGCGCTTTTGATGGAGAAGGATAATTATGCGGACTGCAAATGCTGCGTTTAATACGAGTACGGTTTTTGCCGTCCGTCCCGGTTTGGTGGACGGCGGAGGAAAGCATTTAAAAGACGCAACTCTGTTTCCGCCCGCCCCCAGTTTATCCACACACGTACTGCTATGGATAAATTGGCATTAAAACGGACTTTAGGGGGAGCGGTAGATAATAATTATCGCTGCAGGAATGTTGCTTAGTTAGAAACGAAGCAAACAGTATTTGAAAAACACAACGGGGGGCGTCCGCACGAGACTTTACCTGACGAGAAACGATATTTTAAATGAACATATCCGTTGCCGTGTCAGAGTATTGTGCAGTCTTATGGGCGGCACAAACGGTATTTAAACAACGCAGCATAATTTCCGCCTGTGAACACGTTTTGTCCCAATTTACCTGCGGCAAAGTCTCTGCAGCGTTTAGCAGTTCGTCTTCTCTATATACCGCGTATTAAACAATCTGCCATTGGAAAACACAACTCCTCCGCCCCGCAAAAAGGCCGCCTAAAACCACGCTTTCCAAGCGGAGACACCGCCGAACAACTATTTTCAGCAAGATTCCTGCAGAAAAACGCGCGGCGGGAACTCCATTTTCTCGCACGTTTTTCTTCCGGCAAAACGTGGGTGAGCGGCACATTATTAACTCTTACAACCTGCGTAATAACCGCTCACTACCGCCCCGCCGAACTCCGCGACATCATTCAAACACCTTTTTTACCGCTCGGCGTCTGCTGCCTGCCCCTATACTCTGACAAACACCGCGCTCTGCGTCGGT
This sequence comes from uncultured Treponema sp., assembly GCA_963539635.1. Classification (GTDB taxonomy): domain Bacteria; phylum Spirochaetota; class Spirochaetia; order Treponematales; family Treponemataceae; genus Treponema_D. The sequence goes on along the minus strand of CAUTOZ010000047.1, from coordinate 14,520 downwards.
ATGTCTATTTTCGAGACTTTGAGCATAATGCTTTCGTTTAAGGCAAGCGTGCCGTCTTTTACCCATGACTGCATTGCCATGGAAGGAATGAACACAAGCGCATCCCCGTTCCGGCGGTCAATGCAGACGCCTTCTCCTGTCCAGTCAGGATTTTGTAGTAAATACACGAGTTTCCAGTGCAGGTCGCTTTGACGGGCGGCTTTGCGGGCGGCAAGAGAGGCTGCATCCCCCGCTCCGATACGCAAAAGCATATCGTCCTTACCGATAAGTTTTTGTCCGTTTAAGAATGCGCGCAGCTGCTGATGGGCGACAAGGTCTCCATAGCGGCGAAGAGGGCTTGTAACCTGCGTGTACAGCGCAAGCCCCAATCCCGCGTGCATTGCAGGCGTTACGCCCACCGAACGTTTATGCGAACTTTTTAAAATCTTAAACTTTTCGGCAAGTCCTGCAGCATCCGCCTCTTTTCCAGCGGCACAATCGGGGGCTTCTTGACTGATATACGGAAAGGGAATGTTATGCTTAAACGCAAAATGAGCCGCCCCTTCACCGGCAAGCAGCATCATTTCGCGAATCATCGTATCCGATTCGAAGCGGACAAGCGGCTCAATCGACACTTTTTTTGTGTCCGCATCAAGAGTTATGTGGACTTCAGGCATATCGATTGTATTCGCGCCGGATTTTTTCCTTCGCGCCTCGTTTTTTTTCGCAATGACAAACAGGGGAGAAAGTGCAGGACTATCTTTTTGCGCGTCCGCTTCTTCGTAGGTCATGCGTACAACCTTTATCTTCGTTTTGAATATCGCGCAGTCGGCAATGCAGGTGTTTTCATCGAGCAAAATACGGAACGAAAGCGCAATACTCGGTTCTTTCAGCCCCAGCGCATAGTCTTCAAGCGCATCTTCTGAAAGCATCCGCACCGCTCCTTCGGGAATGTAAAGCGTCGTCCCGCGGTTCTGCGCGCTTTTATCGACAGGACTGTCGGGCGCAACGGAAGCGGCTGGGTCGGCAATATGAATCCAAAGGTACGTCCCGTCCCACGAAACCGCGTCGTCGGGGTCATTTGACCAGGGACTATCGATTGCATAGGCCGTCGTCTCAAGTTCAAGCCGCTCTTCTTCAGGCGGCGCACCGAGTCCTACATCAGCGCTTGTCATCGAAAGACCTGCGCGCGTCGGATACGGATTTTTTGTTATGTCCCACAAACCCGTTTCAAGAAGGACTTTATGCGCGTTTTCAGGCGACTGAGCAATGCCTGCTTCCGCCATATTTTTTGACTTTTCCGTTTGGCCGAGCGCGAGCGCTTCGATTTCTCCCATAAACTTTGCGTCGTCGGGCAAAAGAAGTTTCCGCGCTTTAAGCCGCGCTATAAATTCCGCACGGATTTCCGCCGAATGCTCTTTTTCATAGCGCTTTTTATCAAGTTCAGCGATTTTCTCTTTCGTACGCGGTAAAAAAATGAGTTTTCCGCTCTTAAATGCCGCCTCGTCCAAGCAAAACTCGCGGCTTTCTGCAAGCGAATGAAAAAAAAGCGCACTTTGTTCCGCAGAAAAAGAATCGCTGCAAAGGCTTGCAAGTTCAAAAAAATCAATCGGAGATGAAGCGCTCTCTTTGTCCGAGATAAGCAGTTCGTACGCTTCTGCAATACGCTCTTTTAGTCCGTCGTCTTTTGCATCAAGCAGCGCACGAAGCGATGATGCCGCGTCCGTATGCAGCGCGATGATATCCTTTTCGCGCACCTTCTGTTCAGCATACCGCGCGCTTTTTCCCGCCGCAGGAGGCGCCGTCTGAAATTCAATCACATATTTATCGCCGTCCGCCTCTTTGACGATTGCCGTCTGCTTTTTGTACAAAACCGGAGTATTTTTCGCTGTCATGGCGCCACTATAAAATAATCGCCCGACATGAACAAGAACACGCGCGTCCATACGACGAACATTGCAAAAATAAGGGCGCAGCCGGTGTCTACAGCCGGCTTTTCGCAGTTCCGGCTTTCGCCTCCATTGCTGAGCAAGCCGTAGTCAAACTCCGTTCACGACAGTTTGCAGAACACAGCGAGCGAAAGGCTGTGCACTGCAAAGCCATTCCAACTACAACGCCGCCTCTTCCCTTACTTGCCGCGACTTGCCTAACTCCGTTTACGGCAGTTTGCAGAGCGCAGCGAGCGAAAGACTGCGCCCTGCAAAGCCATTCCAACTACAACGCCGCCTCTTCCCTTACTTGCCGCGACTTGCCTAACTCCGTTTACGGCAGTTTGCGCACGCAAACTGCGGAGGGCGGGACACAATTGTGCCATTCAAACTTCATAACAACCGCCCGACCCTACCCTATCAATGTCTTCGCACTCCATCAAAGCGCACTTTGTATAAAAAAAGTCCGCGCGCGGGAGCGGTCTCGCCGGCGGCTCTGCGGTCTTTGGCGTCGAGGATTTTTTGCATATGCGGCAGGTCTTTTCCTGTCCTGTCGAGTCCTATTAAAGTCCCCGTGATTGTGCGCACCATGTTCCATAAAAAGGCGTTCGCTTCGATTTCAAAAACAATGAGCGGATTTCCGCTCGGAAAGGACGATGATTCAAAAAAATGCGCGCGCTCGATATAGCGCATCATCGAAAGGCTTTCGTCACCGCTTGCGCAAAACGAAGTGCAGTCGATTTCACCTTTAAGGCAGCCGCAAAGTGCGTTTAAGCGCGGAATATCTGGTTCATACGGCACAAGCCATGAATACCGCGCTTGAAACGCGTCGATATTCCTGCGGGGACTAATAAAATAGCGGTAGACGCGGCTTGTCGCGCTTGTGCGCGCACTAAAATCGTCGGGAACGTCCGCTGCGTCCGTAATGCGGATATCGGAGGGCAAATACGCGTTTAAGGCGCGCACGTAATTTTTTGCGGGAATAGACGAAAGCGGAGAAAAAAAATGCGCCGCCTGTCCCGCTGCGTGAACGCCGCTGTCGGTGCGTCCCGAGCCGTAGACAAGCGTTTTTTGATTGTGCAGCCGCGTTAAAGCGTTTTCTAATTCCTCCTGCACGGTGCGGACGCGGCTTTTTTCATCCGCGTGCGCCTGTTTCTGCCAGCCGCAAAAATCCGTCCCGTCGTAAGAGAGCGTCAGTAAAACGTTACGCACAAAAACGCCTACAAGTCGTCATCGCGCACTTCTTTTGAAAGGAGGTCGTACAATTCGCGCGCTTTTTCAAGGAGCGGACCAGGCTTGTTTTTAGACGACTTTCCCAGTCCGAAAATCCGCGCAATCGACGTTTTCGACTCGCTGAGTTTTTTTAAACGCAACTGCACGTCGTCAGTCTGCCCGTATTTGTATTCCAAAAGACCGCAGAGGTAAATCACGCCGTCCCAGCCGTAGTTTTTGTCCATGTCCGGCCCAAAATTATTGAGCGTCGAACTTTTTTCAATCATTTTGGTTTCGTTGAAAATCGCCTGCTGATAAAAAAAGAGCGCTTTTCTATAGAAGACTTCTGAAATATAGTCGAAATTGTGATGAGGAACGACTCCATTCAAGTCGCGCAAAAGCCATGCAAGCCGGAGAGAGAGGAAAGCGGACTTCATCGTGGGAAGATAATCCGCGCCGACTTCGCCGTAGGAAAGGAGCGCAAGGTAATACATCGCCGCTCCGTCGTAGAGCGAGCGCTCTTTTTTTAAGTTAAAGTGCGGAAAAATCGTATCGACTTTGTTTTTGCGCTCTTCGCGCTTAAAATACAGACTATCCGCACAATCCTTGTCTTTCATTTCCTTAAAATCGCTCCACAAAAATGCCGAATAGCAATTCGGACAGGCGCCGATTTCGTAAATAAGCGGATAAATGCGTCCAAAGCGCACCGACGGCTCAAACGTCCGGTGCAAGTCGTCGGAAAGACCGCCGGCAATCATACGTCCGTTGCCGCTGAGCATGACTTCTTTATCAAACTGCCGTTTGCACACGGGACAGGTACATTTTTCTTTAGACCAATATGAAATCGCAGCCTTTTTTTTCTCCGACTGCATTTTTACACCGCGTATCATCGCTGCTCCCAATTAAAAAACTATTTATAGTATCGACTAGAAAAGCAGGATTGCATAGAATTTATTGGCGCAGGAGGAGAGGCGGGCAGATACCGGCGGTTGAATGACAGCATGGAGTTGCTGCCCGCACACGTTTTATCTAACAACAAAACTTGAAGAAAACGGTACTTGCAGAGGCGCGGGACGGAAATAGAACGAGTAACAGGCTTTTCGTTTCAATGTCTTCCGGCATTTCCGTTTCAATCCGGCACAGAAGCAACTCGCGCCCGCTGCCGTTCTTCCGCTCTAAAATCGCGCAGCCGTAATACACCGCCAGCCGCGTCTTTTCTGAACATGCCGCAGCTACTATTCGCATATATTTTGCGCCGCCCTCCGCCCGCTTTGCAGGCATATGGATAATCCAACGGAGCAATGAGAGTCGGAAAGACACGGCAGCCTAGTTTTGTCGTTCAAAGATATTTCTTTGCCGCTCGCTGCCATTTCCCCTCCTCTTTTTTTTCAAAAGTGCGCCTAACGCAAAATGCTATAAACAGAGTTTTGCGGGGTGCCGGAATGCAAGACGAACGCCGCATTCTACAATCCGTTTTATGCAAGTTCTTGCTGCAGGTAAAATCGGGCAGGCGATAAGTCCGCGGTATTTTTCAAATATCCCTTTTTTCGTCCGCCGCACACCCGCAGACCAGCGCCCAATTTCTAAAAAATATTTTGTAACCGCCGTTATCCCATAAATCGATAAAATCCCTATACGAATACCAGCGGTTTCCGGCGGTGCAGTTCACATCTGCGATGGTTTTACGCGGATTTTCGGGATTTTTTTCCTGAATTGAGTCGTAGAGCATAAAGCCCGCCTCATCATAACCCAAAACTGTTATATAATGCTGAACATGATTTACCTTTATTCGTGCGGAGGCTTTAATACCCCGACGATTGCGTCGTAACGCAGGGTATTAAAGCCGACTGCAACCACCTTATGAGAACAACAACCCCGACGCTCGCGTCAGGGTTGTTGATTAAAACAATTACGGCAAAGCCATGGGAGACGACGCCCTTTATCCAGTCAATTTTTTCCTGCGTGCTTTTGGCTTTTAAAACATATTCTTTTGTTTTTACGTTGTGCGCACGCAGCAGTTTTACAAGTCCCCGCGGGAATGTCAGATTTTTCCGAATTCTCCACGGCATTTCCTTTGCCAGAAGTTCGGGAGAGAGTTTTTCGCCTTTGACGACATTGAGAACCGCCGCCACCGAATACGGGCCGCAATTATTGAGCGTTTGCCGGTAACATAAACTGTTATCAAATGGCAGCGCATAACGTTCCGCCGTTTTTTCTGCCTTTCCATGGATGACTGAAGGAAACGCCCGTCCAAAGACGAAAAGCGCACCGGTAAAAAACAAAAAAACAGCCAAAAAACTGCTTGCTGCGATTGTTTTCTTTTGCATAGAGCCTCCAAACCTCAAGCGGACTCCAAAAGGCCGTACTCGCATAGAAACGCAGCATTTACAGTCCGCATATTATTTTTTCTGCAACTCAATGTTTTCTTCTTCCGCAGGAGTATTCTCGTTTGATTGCGCGTCTTTTTCTTCCTCATCAGCTTTCGGGGCGTTTTTCGATGTGCGCTTTTTTGCAGCGGCTTTTTCTTTTTCGTCTTTTAAGTCTTCAATTTTTTTTTCAAAGGACTGAATATTTGCGTTGTCTTTAAACTTTTCTTTTAATTCACCGAGACGAAACTCCGCGTCCTCAATTTTTTCCTGCGCAAGCAGAACGCTGATGTAATTTACAATAACGTCAGGATTGTCTGCGTTGTATTTCCAGAGGTAGGCGTACACTGCCTCCGCCGCTTGGAACTTGCCGTCCATCGCCGTTATGTAAGCAAGCGAAAGACGGATATTCAAATTTTCGGGATCGCGCTTTAGAAGGACAAGATAGATTTTCCGCGCCTCGCGCCATTTTTTTGCCATCGCAGAGGTGCGTCCGAGTTTATAATACGCGCTCCAATACAATTTTTTATTTTTCATTGCGCGTTTATAGTAGTCTTCCGCCTTTTCATACTTTGCAAGCGAAAAATATTCGTCGGCAATCGAAAGATATTCTGCCGCAAGATTGTTTTTAATCACGGTATTTTCGCCGGGAACAGGCAAATGCGCCTGCGTCCTGCACGAAAAAAACGTAAGCGCGGCAAGTAAAACGGGCGTCAAACGCTTCATAAAAATCTAGCCGAGTACGGTCTTTTCGATTTCAAAAAGCTGAGAACGGTATAAACCGGAAATATTGCTTCCGTAGTCGGCGATGAGCTGCATAATATTGCGCGGTTTGGCGTGGTCGTCAGCGCCGTTTAAACGGTCGCCGGCATCTCCCAGCCCCGGCAAAATGTATGCGGACGCATTCATGACGGGGTCGAGCCAAAGCGTATAACACGTACAGTTGGAAAGCGCCCGCGTTACGCGAATGCTCCCCTTGAGCGCGGAGATGACATTGAAAAATTTGATTGACTTAGGACGCACGCCCTGTTCCTGTAAATATTTTACGACAGTTACAAGCGAGCCGCCCGTCGCATTCATTGGGTCTGCAAAAATCAAGTCTTTGCCGTCGAGCTGCTCAAGGTCGAAAAATGAATTTTTAAGATTCAAAATGTATTCCATGTCGTTTTCTTTTTTTTCGTCGTTGCGGCTGATTTTAAAAAGGGCAAACGGCGTAATATAACCGTGCGACGAATATTCTTCGATTTCCTTTGACATAATCATGCTCGGCAAAAGCGCGCCGCGCAGCATAACGCACATGACGGAATTTTCAATTTTATGGTCAATGTCAGGGATTTTGTGGACTGCATAGTTTTGGACGGGATTTGAAACGGGCGTTTTGACAACAATATGATTTTTTTTGTCGGAATGCTCGTCGGTGAATGCCATACGAAACAGCATTTCATACGCACGCTGACTGTAATAAATGAATTCCTCATGCGGCGTTTTAATGTCGCGGAGTTTTGCGATAACGCGGCTTGCCTCTGCGTGCGCCCCCTCTTCCGTTACAAAACTAAAAACTCTGATTTGCGGGTGCGAAGCGCAGATTTCTTGCATTGCGTGTCCCATTTTATCGAAATTTTCTATAATCTTACGCTTATCGACCGGTTCAAATGACGCAAGCGTTTCCGTGTACATCGAATCAAGCCGGGCAAGGTCGTGCAAGTCCTGACGAGAAAGGTAGCCGTCCAAGTCGTCCGCTTTCAAAATAATTTTTTCATGTTCCATTTTCAAACCTCGATTTATAAAACCAGAATTTTATACAAACTTTTTTTATCGATTTTAATGCGCGAAACCTTCAAATGCGTGGGCGTTTCCAAAACAACATCGGAATCAGTCAGACCGAACGCAAGCGACAGCGCTCCTTTTGCAACAGGAATAAATTTTTTATCAAAAAACTCGAATTCCAAATCGGCTGTATATTGGGAAGCATTTTGGGGATCATTTTTCATTTTTCCGCGCACAGAGACGAGTTTAAAATTTAAGTTTGCGCCGGTCAAAACTGTCAAAAAGGACTGCGGACTGAGCGCAATAAATCGAATTTCCGTATCGCCGCCGGAAAGCCATGCAGCCGTATCGTTATCGAGCGCAGTTTTTTCCGTTTCAGCGGTATTTTTTAAATTATAACAGGAAAAAGCAAGCGAATCGAACGTGTCGATCATGGATTCAACGCCGCGCCCGATACACGCAATTTTCTCTGACGGAAAGGCGGCGTCAATCGCGCCGTTATTAAACACGGCGTATATGGAGCCTGCGCCGCCTACGCAGTCTTTCTGCGGAAACGACACTTTCCGCGCCTTCCAGCCGTTTTTTGTGGAAAAAACATAGGGTAAAAACGCTTTCGGCACATCGCAGGATGCTGCAATCTGGAACTCCGTCTTTCTCGCACTGCGGTTTAAGCCTGCGTATACCGTATCCACACGCGCGGCAATACGTTCGGCATCGCTTTGGGAAACGCCTTGTACGCCGCTCAAGATCATCCGCATGATTAAATCGCGATCGACTGCTGCCGGCGCTTTAAGATAAAACGCGCTTTTGCCGTCAAGAAGCGAGAGCGCAGAAACTTCAGTGCGGGGAACGGAGAGCGTTTTACAGCCGAAAAACACAGCGGCAAGCGCGTACAGGGACGCAAAATACAAACTAATCTTATATTTTTTCAACGGCAATGCTCCAATTTTTGTCGTCGGCTTCAACGACGGCGGCATTTTGCAAGTCTCCGCTCCATTCGATGGAGGAAGCAAGCGTTTCGCCCGCAATAAAATCTTTGAATTCTTCAAAGGCGCTTTTTAATTCAGCGTCTCCTGAAACGGAGAGTTTTATCCGGTCGGTAATGTCAAATCCGCTCGATTTTCGCAGATTTTGAATTCCGCGCACCAAATCGCGCGCATAGCCTTCTTTTTTGAGCGAATCGGTGATTTTCGTGTCAAGTCCGACCGTTAACGTCCCATCGTTTAAGACTTTTAAATCTTCTTTTTCCGTGCGCTCAACAATAACGTTTTCCGCATCAAGGCGCACCGTCTCCCCGTCAACGTCGATGGCAACTTTTTTCCCGTCAAGAATGTCTGCAATCTGCGATTCAGCAAGTTTTGCAATGCGGGCGGCGGCGTTTTTCATCTTTGCGCCGAGTTGTTTTCCAAGCACTCGAAAGTTCGCCTTTGCGCCGTACTCGACTAATTCCGCCTCTTTTTCGTGGAATAAAACTTTTTTGACGTTCAATTCTTCGCGGATTGTCTCAATCATGCTTTCAAGCACGGATTTTTCCGCCGCATCGCGCGTAACAAGGGCAATGCTTGCAAGCGGCTGTCGGTTTTTCAAATTGAATTGATTGCGGAGGCTCCGTCCCATCGAAACGGCTTTTTGCACCGCCGCCATTTTGAATTCCAATTTTTCGTCGCGGAAGCGCTCGTTATACACCGGATAATCCATAAGGTGGACTGACTCTTTATCTTCGTCCGTCCGGAGGTTTTGCCAAACCGCTTCCGTAAGGAAGGGAATAAGCGGAGCCGTAACGAGCATAAGCGTTTTGAGCGCCGAATATAGTGCGCCGTAGGCTTCAAGTTTGTCTGCATCGTTGCCGCTCTTCCAAAAACGACGGCGATTCCGGCGAATGTACCAGTTGTTTATCCGGTCGATAAAACGGAGCATGGGGTCAACCGCCGCGCTCAAGTCGTAATCGTCGAGCGCTTCGGTAACGTCTTTTATCATTTGCTGCGAAACGGACAAAATCCAGCGGTCAAGCGGATTGTCCGGCAGTTTTTTATCGAACTCATGCCCCGTGCATGTTACGCCGTCGATATTTGCATACTGCACAAAAAAACTGTAACTGTTCCACAAGGGCAAAATGATACTCTTGATGACTTCGCGCACGCCTTCGTCGCTGTAGCGGATTTCGTCTCCGCGCACAACCGCCGAGTGCATGAGAAAGAGTCTGATTGCGTCCGCGCTGAATTTGTTTATCGCTTCGACAGGGTCTGTGTAATTGCGGAGGCTTTTCGACATTTTGCGCCCGTCTTCGGCAAGCACAATGCCGTTTACAATACAGTTGTTGAACGCGGGCGCGTCGAACAAGGCTGACGCCAAAACGGTGAGCGTGTAAAACCAGCCGCGCGTCTGGTCCAGTCCCTCAGAAATAAAATCCGCCGGAAAGTGATTTTCAAAATATTCTTTATTTTCAAACGGATAGTGCTGCTGGGCGTAGGGCATGGAGCCGGATTCAAACCAGCAATCGAAGACTTCGGGGATTCTGCGCATGGTGCCGCCGCATTTTTGACACGGAAACGTAATTTCATCGACAAATTGTTTATGCAGGTCGTCGGGATAGACACCAGAATATTTTTTTAATTCCTCTCGTGAACCGACGCAGACTGCATGTCCGCAGTCATCGCATTTCCAAATCGGAATGGGATTTCCCCAATAGCGGTTGCGGCTTATCGCCCAGTCGCGCGCGCCTAAAAGCCATTTTCCGAAGCGGCCGTTTTTTATGTGCGCGGGCTGCCATTTAATGCGGCTGTTCGCACGCAAAAGATTTTCGCGCTCGGCGGAAACGCGCACAAACCACGAACCGATGCCGCGGTAGATAAGCGGCGAGCCGCACCGCCAGCAATGCGGGTACTGGTGAACGATAACGTCGCGTTTTACGAGTTTGCTTTCTTTTTTTAAGCGGTCGATTATGTCTTTATCGCAGTCTTTGACAAAGCGTCCTTCAAAATCGGGAACGTCTTTTGTAAAGCGGCACTCAGCGTCAATCGGTATGACGGCAGGAATTCCCGTATCTTTAAAGACGTTCCAGTCGTCTTCTCCAAATCCCGGCGCCGTATGAACGATACCCGTTCCGTCTTCGGTAGAAACAAAGTCCGCCGTAAACACGCGGAAAGCGCCGTCGGAGCCGTCTTCTTTTACGGCAAGCGATGAAAAATACGGAAAAAGCGGTTCGTACTTCACTCCGGCAAAGTCAGCCCCTTTCTTTTTATAGACGACTTCATAGTCATTTTCATCCTTATAATATGCGTGCAGACGGCTTTCGGCGAGGATGTAAAAATCGCCTGTCGGTTTATCAAGGATTTTTACATAGTCAATTTCAGGCCCCATACACAGTCCCAAGTTCGACGGAAGCGTCCACGGAGTTGTCGTCCACGCAAGAAAAAAAGTTTTGCCGTCCGCTGTAGAGGCGTCGGCAAAAGTTTTCGGCTCACTGATGACTTTAAAACGCACGGTGATTGCAGGGTCTTGCTTTTCCTTGTAGCCCTGCGCAAGTTCGTGCGTGGAAAGGACGGTGGAACAGCGCGGGCAATACGGCAAAATGTACTTGCCTTCGTAAATCATTCCCTTATCCCACAAGGCTTTCGCGACCCACCAAATCGACTCCATAAAATCAGCGTCCATCGTTTTATAGTCGTTGTCGAAGTCAACCCAGCGTCCCATGCGGGTAATAATTTTACGCCATTCGTTTGTATATTTGAGGACAGAAGCGCGGCATTTGTCATTGAACGCGGCAATACCGTAGGCTTCAATTTCGTGCTTTGAGTTGATGCCGAGTTCTTTTTCAATCAGATTTTCGACCGGTAAGCCGTGGCAGTCCCAGCCGAAACGCCGTTCAACCTTTTTGCCTTTCATCGTCCGGTAGCGAGGAATGATGTCTTTTATCGTTGAAGGAATAAAATGCCCAAAGTGCGGAAGCCCTGTTGCAAACGGCGGGCCATCATAAAACACGAATTCTTCTGCGTTCGCCCGCTGTTCAATAGACTTTTTAAAAGTGTCGTGTTGCTCCCAAAATGCTAAAATATCTTCTTCCTGCTTCGGAAAATCGGTTTTCGGCTCAACGCTCTTATACATAAAATCCCCATGAGTTTTAAATATGGCGCGAGTATAACACAGCGGTGTAATTTAATCTATAAAAATGAAAAAACGGCGTCGATAGAGTGCGTTGGGCGGCCGAGGAAAAAGTTTGCAAAATTGAACAGGAGGAGCCCCTCATTTTGTCATTCGACACAACAAGAAGGAAAACGGAGGCGGCACTGCGAAATTGTGGAAATGCGCTTTGAATACGGCGCGAATGAGAGGAATGCAATTCTGCGGGGACAATATTTTGCCTGCCGGTGCGCTCTGCCTGAGCGTGAGAATCGGCTCTTTCCCATGCAGGACAGACGGGAAACAAAATGTATCCAAGTAAACGGAGCAACCCGTCTAAAAATATTGTATTCACGTAATTTTGCATAAACAAAAAAACACAGGACTCAAGCACGTAAGGAGAATGCGCCGAACGAGTCCTGTGGAAAAAGCCGGAACTTTTTATAGTTTATGATTTGCATGACGGCAGAAATTTCTACCGAAATTTAAGGAGAACAAATTTAGTTGGCGGTTTCTCCAAGTTGTACGCAGGCCGCCTTACATTCGTCATCGGGATCAAGATGTCCCATAAGACCGTCGCCGTTAATGACCGTGCCGCCGCCTGCTTTTACGCGAGCCGCCCAATCGCGGAGCCACTGACCGTCGCCCCAGTCATATGAGCCGAAAAGCGCGACTTTCTTTCCGGCAAGTTTCTTTTCAATAGAAGTAAAGAAGACTTCCATCGTATCTTCCAAAACCTCGTCGCCCATTGCAGGCGTACCGAGAATAATAACGTCCGATGCAAGAACTTCATCTTCATTGGCGGAGTCCGCCGTTGTAAAAAGAAGTTCCGCGCCGCTCTTCTGTACGCCTTCTGCAACAGCATTTGCCATTGCTTCCGTGTTACCCGTCGTAGTTGAATACACAACTGCCTTTTTCATCCTGAACCTCCAGTTCCTTTTCAAATAGTCTATATTTTTCGGCTGCCGACGGAACAGACATTCCGCTGACAACTAATTTCGTACAAAAATCCCTGCACGCCGCATACGTTTTCATTATTTGCAGGGCGCTTGCCGTATCCCCGTAGACTTTCCAGTACCCATTATGCTTAAAAAACGCGCCCTTATATTGAACAAATGCGGCGACATCTGCAAGCGGGTAACCTAAAAACAGTCCAATTTCGTGCGGAAAAGAGGCCTGCCGCATAAGGCGGAATAAAAGTTCGTATAATACAGCGTAAAATCCATTCCGCACCGGATAATCTTTTTCTGTCAGATACGAGCGAATATCGGCATCTGCAAGTACGGAAGCCAACAGACTTCTGTTATAAACGAATAGCAGCATTCGTCCGTATTTCTTTTGTATCGGAACGATAAAAATATTCCTGCACCGAAATACGCTTTTCCAGTCATTTAATTTTTCGCTGCCGCTTCCATACGTGTCGGCACACATAGAAAAAATGCTTGCGGGTTTTATTCCGCACAAAACCGGAGCGCAGCACTGAATAACAGTCTGTTCAAAATCCATATAAAATCCACCCTGCACAGCACCTGCCGCACAGCATAACGTTCAATTCCTATTATAAGGAAATGAAAAAGAAAAAATGGCGGGATACCAGACTATTTTATAAGGAACCGACACTTCCAAGGGATTTATATCCCGCCATTTTAACCGACAACTTTTTTTAATCGTTGTGTATCTTTCGATGACTTATAAGAGCGGCAAAAAATCAGAAGTTCATTTTACCGCTCTCTATCGCTACCTCAAGATGTTAGACGGTGCTAACTTTATATAGTTAGATTACGCTAACTTATATGATTTGTCAACATTTTTTACACCTTTCCTTTCTGTCAATCATTCAATTTCAGGAGGTTTTACAATTTTACAAAAATGCCCGTTCCGCCTGCCGATAAAATACGGCAATCAAGAGAGGTCTGCCTTCTATTCAAGCGCCGAGCGCATGACGATAATCTGAGCATGAGAAGATATTTTTCCGCTGCAATTTTAATTTTGTTTGTAACGATACGGGCTTTTGCGCAAACGCCACCGGAACTGTACGGAATATGGCGGGGGGACGACCGCTGCATATTTTTTGGAGACGACGGCAATATTTCAGTCATACTTAAAGAATACTCCGGCTGGTATTACGACAGAGCGGCAGAATCTGCGGAAACGGCAAAAACGATACCGCGAACGGTAAATGCCGCCACCAGTCCTGAAGCGCAGCACGTTACGGCTCGGTATACGAGACTGCAAGACGGCGTAAGCGCATGGGAGATCTTTGTAACATATGGAAAAAAAAGCGTTGCAGTCATTCCTGCTGCGGTTATCGACGAAAAATTATATTTGAATTTTTTACTCTGCTGCAGCGATACGGAAAAAATGACGGAAGCGCAGACCACAGGCAGCAATAACGGTACGACAGGAGCAGAGACTGCGGACGCCGGCGCTCTTTATTGGCAAGGCGTCAATTATGCGGACTCCATACGCATTCATGAGCGGAACGCTGTTAAGAATATAAATGCATGGTATGAGACCGGCAATACGCTTTACAAACTGCGGTTTTGGCAGACGGACATGGACTATGACGATAGTGCGAAAGCGTCGTTCAGCGACGGCAGTCATGTTTTCAGCGTAAAAAAGCATATTCAAAGCGCAGGGCAGACGTATACGGCGGCATCGGGGCGCGGAAAAATCATCAGAAACGTGGAAAAATACGGCTCTTTTCCTTTTGCTGTAACGATATACGCCGACGCAGACGGAAACAAGCGCCTATGCGCAATCGGTAGCGCATATCTTGAAAAAGTAACAACTACGAATGCAAAAGATGAATTGATAAAAATCGTAACAGAAGCGAACGCGCGCAAAAAGCCTGCTCCGCCTCCTTTATTTGAGAAAAAAGAACTTGACTGGCACTGGGATTTGATAAACGAACTTGAAAAAGACAATGCTCTCATTCAAAAAGTGCGAAAACGGCAAAAAACCTTTGGTCCGCGCGGAAAAGAAACGGAACAATAATTGAAGAAAATGCAGCCGGCTTGCAAACGCGGCTGTGTTTAAAATAAAAAAACTGCATACACATGTATGCAGTTTACCATCTCCTAGCAGAATTGAACTGCTGTTGTCGGGATGAAAACCCGATGTCCTAACCACTAGACGAAGGAGACATA
>CAUTOZ010000046.1:0-19687 GCA_963539635.1 uncultured Treponema sp. | reverse complement strand
ATTATGGATTCTTGCGGCGGTGGGAGTTTTTTTGCTGGTTGTACTTGGAGCGGCTCTCATTTTTTATTCGTCGTCGGCAAAAGAAGGGCAGACTATCGCTGTGCAGGATGCAGAAAAGCCTTCCAACGGCTGGATTCCTCTTGAGGCACCCGTTCAGCATGGAGGATTTGCACAAGGTTCGGAGTATCCTGAAACGGAGGGTGCTTCTGAAAGTCATTCCCCTGATATGACGGGACATGTTTCTGAAAATACAAATCCCGATGACACCGAAAAAACACAGGTTGCAAAAGTCGGCGATATGACCGTGATTGCAGACAGTGCGACCGTTTATAACTTAAATGCAGCCTCCGGCGGTGCGGCTGCGTCTGCAGATAAAGAGACGGACGGATTGACGACAATTGACTTACGCACGCTCACTCCTGAACAAGCCGCTGCAATCGCAAAGTCAGAGACGGAGCAGGGGACGGGAAACAATGCGGCCTCCGAGGGCGGGAACCTTACGATCGTAAGCGAAGGCGTCTCCGTAGCAGTGCAAAAAACGGTCGAAACGGCAAAGCAGACTGCAAAAGCGCCGCAAAAAACTACGGCAAAACCGGCACAAAATCCTTCTGCTGCCGCAAAATCGACGCCGAAGCAAAGTCAAAAAACTGCGGCGGAGATTGCAAAAAAACAATATTGGGTGCAGGTAACATCGCTTACGAGCCGAAAAAGCGCTGATGAAGCGCGCGCAGTTTTGGATGAAAATAAGATTTCTGCCGATGTGTTTACCTATGAGGACGGAAAAAATCAACTTTTCTACCGTGTCCGCGTCGGACCGTATATGACAAAAGTCGAAGCAGAATATTGGCAGGCGCAAATTGCTAAAATCGAAAGGTTCTCTTCCGCCGCAAGTTATGTAACAAGCACAAACTGACTGTACTTGTTGAAGCGGCGGCAGCAGCGCTTACAAAATGCGTATATCCTAGAATAAAAAGCCGGTCGCAGAGACCGGTTTTTTATTCTCCGTCATTATCTTACTGCCCGCCTTATTCGTTGTGCGCTCTCATCTGCCGGCGGCTTCTTTCCGCGCAAACCGTGCTTTGAGCGTTTTGTAGGCCTTTACATCAATCAACAATTTCTCCGCAGAGCAGCGCGGGTGGTTGTTCTCGGAAGGGGGGGGGCGGCTCCAATCTCCTTTATGTTGACTCACAAAGTGCCGGCGGATATCCCCTTCGCACGAATAAAAACAGCCTTCTCCATATTGACACGAATCATTCTTTCTTTTATAGTACATACCATCACGCGGGTGTAGCGAAGCTGGTTATCGCGCTGGCCTGTCACGCCGGAGATCACGGGTTCGAGCCCCGTCACTCGCGCAACGCCCTTTCCAAAGGAAAGGGTCTTTTTTTCGATTGTAAACGGGCAATAGCGCAGCTGGTAGCGCGCTTGGTTCGGGACCAAGAGGTCGTGGGTTCAAATCCCGCTTGCCCGACTTTTATACTGCACTTTCTTCTATAAAAATCCGTTTTTCCAGTCATTTTAGAATTTTACAGCGTATCGATAATTGCTTGTACCGTCGCTCTGTCCTGTGCTGTCAATTTAAAATTGTTAAAATCTGTGTTAGCGTTTATAATAAATATACTTTAATCTCAAGGAAGGAAGTTATGACGGAGAACAAAAACGAACCGCGCGTGCTTGCAATCATTCTTGGCGGCGGAAAAGGTACCCGCCTGTACCCGCTGACAAAAGTGCGTTCAAAGCCGGCTGTCTCGTTCGGAGGGAAATACCGCATAGTCGACATTTCAATTTCGAACTGTATCAATTCAGGGTACAAGCAAATCTATCTTTTGACGCAATTCAATTCGGCATCGCTGCACATGCACATCACGAATTCCTACAATTTCGACCGCTTTTCAAAAGGCTTTGTCGAAATTCTTGCTGCCGAGCAAACGCTGGAGCATTCCGGCTGGTATGAAGGAACCGCCGACGCGGTAAAAAAGAATTTCGTTCACTTTAAGACGCTCAATCCCACGCATTACATCATTCTTTCGGGCGACCAACTCTACAAAATGGATCTGAAGGCGTATTTCAACGAGCACGTACGCTCCGGCGCGGACTGTACAATTGCAACGACGGCAGTCAACCGGCATGACGCATCCGGATTCGGCATTATGAAAATCGATGAAAATAATAAGATTCTCGAATTTATGGAAAAGCCTGCGCCTGATAAAGATATTTCTGACTGGAAAATCCCCGCAGAATCCCGCGGCAGTCTTCCGAAAGACAAAGAATTTCTTGCGTCAATGGGTATTTATATCTTCAACGCAAAAACGATGGAAGAAGTCCTCGACAACAACTTCAATGACTTCGGAAAAGAGATTATTCCGATGGCAATCAAAAATAAAAAAATCAATTCGTATATTTTTGACGGCTATTGGGAAGACATCGGAACGATTAAAAGTTTTTACGAAGCGAATATTCAACTTACTGAAAAAGACCCGACTGTCAATTTTTATGACGAAGACGAGCCGGTCTACACGCACATGGCAAACCTTCCGCCATCGAAAATCAACAGCGCCGAAATCAATTCCACGTTGACTGCAGAAGGCTGCGTCATCACAAACTGTAAACTTGACCATTCGATAATCGGCTCTCGCTCAATACTGGATAACGGTACGATTTTAGACGGAGTTGTGATGATGGGAGCGGATTTTTACGAAAATGCCGATGAGCGAGAAAGCAACCGCCGCCGCGAAATCCCCGATATCGGTATCGGTAAAAACTGCCATATCCGGCGAACGATAATAGATAAGAACGCAAGAATCGGAAACAACGTCAAAATTAACGTAAGCGGCAAGGAATATGAAGACGGCGACCATGGAAACTTTTACAGTTCTGACGGGATTATTGTTATCCGCAAGGGCGCAATGATTCCCGATGGGACAGAAATCTGATTTTTAATGAGTTCGCAGTACGATAAACTTGGCGAAATGCTTAAAATTGCGCTGGAAGCCGGCGCAATTCCTCGCGGACAGACGGAACGGCACTCGACGGAATATGCGGCACGCGCTCCGGCGGAGGAAGTTCCGCCTGTTTTTTATATGCAGAATGAAGAGAACGCCGCTGGAGCAGGGAGCGCAGATAACAGGCAAATCTTTGTTTCTTCGGATGCGGAAGTTATTCGAGCGTATGCGGCGTTGCAACTTGAAAACGGCGCACCGCCTGCGCAATCGAAAGACGCGTACAGGCGTTTGCTCAAAAAATACCATCCCGACAATACGGCGAAGTTCGAAAATATGCAAAAGACGGCGACAAAAAAGACAGATGAGATTATACAAGCATATAAAACGCTCGAAGAATGGTTTGAGAGGAAAGAAGTCGCCGGCAGCTGAGACGCATAACGGATAAGACTGACAGCAAGAAATGAGGGCGCATAAAAAAGCCGGTCATAACGACCGGCTTTTTTATGCTGGGATATGCGCGGTTTATAAGCGCCTCTATCGAATTATTATTTTTTTATTCGTGCGGAGGGGTTAATACCCCGACGCAAGCGTCGTAACAAAGGGTATTAAAGCCGATTGCAACTACCTTAAGAGAACAACAGGTACTGTCCAAATGCTTGTTACTACAGAAGTGAATATGGAAATTCATTCGTGTGGCAGTCCGTTTTTATAAAAAAATCTGCTGTTTCGGAACTTCGTGGTATTAAGTATTGAGACGTTTCTGTCGATAAAGCGGCACTAATTATCCTGCAAATAAAAAAATGTATAAAACCTCTAAAACTTATACTTTTTAGAGGTTTTTCTTTTGCATAGAATTTGACTGTTGTCTTCCCCTGCCCGTAAGGTGTTCGTACTTAAACTGCTGGAACAATCCGCATTCGACAGGAGCAGCAAGTAATTTGCCGCTTGCTGTCAAAACGCTTTCCGTCTTGTTTCTGCAAAATCGCACTGTTATCCATACTGACTCTGGTTGATTTTATTCGTGCAAAGGGGGAACCCGCTGGCGCTTTGTGAGTCACAATAAAGGAGATTTGAGCCGACGACAACTCTCTTATGAGAACAACATTTAGTGCTGCTCTGCAGCGAGGCTGTTGATTGCCGCTCTGCGGCCCCTCGTACTGTACCCGTGCATTTTTCAGCCGCTTTTACCGGAACAAAAGAAATATCGCCGGCACCTTGCCGATTACTCTTTCCTGCGGTGAATGTTTTTTCCATTCGGCAATGGATTTTGTGCGGATTTGCTCGTCTTTTCCAGTCAGTCCTGCGGCAATGCATAGTTTTGTGTCGGGACGACAGGTTTGCAGAATTGTTTCGAGCATTTTGGAGTTTCGGTAGGGCGTTTCGATAAAAATCTGCGTTTGCCCGCTGCGGTGCGCTTTTTGTTCCAGAGAGCGGAGCGCTGCGGCACGGTCGGCGGGTTTGGGCGGGAGATAGCCGTTGAAAGCGAAATTTTGACCGTTAAAGCCGCTTGCCATTAAGCCCATGATGAGTGAAGACGGCCCTGCAAGCGGAACGACTTTGAAATTTCTTCGGTGGGCGAGGGCAACAACTGCCGCTCCGGGGTCGGCAACTGCAGGACAGCCTGCTTCGGAGAGGACGCCCATCGACTTTCCTTGTGCAAGCGGTTCGAGATAATGCTCTATGGAAGAAAGGTCGGTATGTTCGTTGAGCTCAAAAAAGGTGAGCGAGTCGATGTCTATTTTTGCCTCTGCCTTAACCAAAAAGCGGACGGCGGAACGCCTGTTTTCTACTATATAGTGCTTAATCGTTTGTAATAATTCGATGGTGCGCGCGGGAATAACGTCGGAAAGCGGCGTGTCATCGAGCGTTACGGGAATCAAATAAAGGGCTGTCTGCATGGCGTTATTATAAGAAAACCGGATTTTTCTTTCAATAAAACAGTTTGGCGCTTTCGTTTCGCTTCCGGACTACTCTTTGCGCCTCTTTTCCCATTATCAGAATGACGGCAGGTCGTGCTTGTCCAGTCATCGTATGCAGTCAAAAGAAGAAGAACGAGACTTCTGCCGCCTGTGTCGATGGTAAATGTATGAAGTCTTTCAAAATATATTCTCTGCCCTCGGCGAATGCTTTTCTTTTTGTAGAATGGACGGATTGATTTTTGGAGGGCGGATAGTCCCTAAAATCAGAAAGCCGCTGCGGATGTGAAGTCCGGCCTCGTCCAAAACAACAGGCGTTTGCTTGACTGTGCAGGGCATAATCTGTATCATCTGGCAAATCTTGTGATATTGGGTTGCCTGCGGCTGCAATATCGGGCAAGAATAGGAGTTACCATGAAAAAAGATATTCATCCTGAATACAAACTGACAAAAATTACCTGCGTATGCGGTAATGTTATTGAAACGCGGTCAACAGCGAGCGACATTCACGTTGAAATTTGCTCCGCATGCCATCCTTTTTACACCGGCAAGCAAAAGTTAGTTGACACGGCGGGACG
Source organism: uncultured Treponema sp. (assembly GCA_963539635.1). GTDB lineage: Bacteria > Spirochaetota > Spirochaetia > Treponematales > Treponemataceae > Treponema_D. The sequence goes on along the minus strand of CAUTOZ010000046.1, from coordinate 14,251 downwards.
AATAGACCGATTCAACAAGCGCTACGGTATCAAAGCCGACGGAAAATAATCTGGTTAAAAAGCTGCCAAATACGGCGGCTTTTTTTTATTTTCGAGGGACAATATGACGGAAAAAGACGCGCTTCAAGCGGAGATGTTTGCAAACCGAATTCAGAAAAAGTATCGGCAGCTTAAAAAGCGGGCGCGGAAAAGCGGCGTTTCATGCTTTCGGATTTACGACCGCGACATTCCTGAAGTGCCGGTTGCACTGGACTTATACGAATTCCTGCCGGAGACAGTCCGTACGGCGGCGCAGTGCGCGGCTTTTATTGAGTCGCAAAACGCTAAAATCGCCGCCAACGACGCAGAGGCAGCGGCAGAAGCCGCCCTTCGCCGGTATTTCGTGTTGTACTTGTACGAGCGTCCTTACGAAAAAAACGAAGAGGCGGAGCAGGACTGGCTTTTCGGCATTGCGGAGGCGGTATCTGCGGTGTCCGGCGCGAACAGAGAGCGGATTATTGTAAAGACGCGGCGCCGACAGCGCGGAGAAAAACAGTACCTCAGGCTTGACGGTGCGGAAAGCCCTGCGGTCGAAGGCGCTATTCAAGAATGCGGGCTGCTTTTTGCAGTCAATCTTTCGTCGTATATCGACACGGGACTGTTTTTTGACCATCGGGAATTGCGCTCCGTTGTCCGCAGGGAAAGCGCAGGTAAGCGCGTGCTTAATCTTTTTTGCTACACGGGAAGTTTTTCTGTGTATGCCGCGGCGGGCGGCGCGTCTTTTGTGGAGTCCGTCGATTTAAGCAACACCTACCTTACGCGCGCGCAGGCGAATATGGCGGCAAACGGATTTGACGACAAAAACTATGTATTTACGCGCGCCGACGTATCGGAGTTTTTAAGAGAGCGGGCAGCGGACGTGCAGGGCGGCGCGTTTGTTCCATTCGACATTATCGTTTTAGACCCGCCGACGTTCAGCAATTCAAAAATGACTGCACATGTCCTCGACGTTAACAAGGCATGGTGTACGCTCGTTAACGACTGCATACAACTGCTTGCCTCCGGCGGCACCCTTTATTTTTCCACGAACAGCCGCCGTCTGCAATTCGATGGGACAAAAATCGCTTCTTCGTGTACGGCAGAAGACATTACGGAGCGCACGATTCCGTTCGACTTTGCGGGAACGACGCCGCACCGGTGCTGGAAGATGGTCAAATGCTGACCGGCTGTGCGCTCCAACAAGCGGAGCGGCGGACGGGGCTGGTGTAGTCGTCTTGTGAGACAAAACGCAGACGCGCGAATAAAAAACTGCGCTTACCGTCTTTTTATCAGCGGGACGTGCAAGCGCAGTTTTTATTCGAGGGGCGGGGTCAATCCCCCGACGCTTGCGTCGGGGCTGTTGATTGTTTATTGACGGATTTCTTTTAAAATCAGCGGTTTTACGTCAGGCGCTTTTTCCGAATACGTTACCGCCTCTTCAAGCTGCTTTTTCGCTTCGTTAAGGCAGACCGCGTCCTTGCCGTAGATTTCCATGATGAGGTCGCCCTTGCGTACAAAGTCCCCCTGCACCGCGTGCAAGACCATACCCGCTTCCGCGCAGACGCTGTCGGTGGTTTTCGTGCGTCCTACTCCAAGCGCAACGCCTGCGATACCCATCTTATACGCTTCGATTGAAATATAACCGGACTCTGCGGCTGTGAGTTCCATTTTGTGCGGAGAGCGGCGTTTTCCTGCGTCTTCAAGTAATTTTTTGACGGAACCGCCTTGGTCTTCAACATTGGTAAAAAACTTTTCAAGCGCACGGCCGGACGAGACGGCTTCTTTGCAAAACGCTGCGCCTTCGTCTTTGTTCTGTGCCTTACCGCCCAAGACAAGCATTTCTGCGCCAAGCGCGTACGTCAATTCCATCACGTCCGCGGGGCCGGCTCCTTTTAAGCAGTCGATTGTTTCTTCTATCTCAAGGAAGTTGCCGATTTTCCGTCCCAGAGGGCTGTCCATGCCGGTTATGAGCGCGGACGCTTTTTTCCCCATGCTGTGCGCGGTTTTTACAAGCGAATTTGCCAAAAGTTCCGCATCCGCAGGCGACTTCATAAATGCGCCCGAACCGCATTTTACGTCGAATACGAGCGCGTCCGCTCCTTCCGCAACTTTTTTTGACAAAATGCTTGCCGTAATCAAGTGCACGGACTCGACCGTTCCGGTTACATCGCGGAGCGCATACAGCAAGCGGTCGGCAGGTACAATTTCTTTCGTTTGTCCCGTCATCGCGTAGCCGGTTTTTGCAATGAATTTTTTGAATTCGTCTTTTGAAAGTCCCACGCGATAGCCGGTAATTGCCTCCAACTTGTCGAGCGTACCGCCGGTATGTCCCAACGCCCTGCCGCTCATCATGGGGATTTGAACGCCGCACGCAGCGACAATCGGCGCAAGCGGGAGTGAAATCTTGTCTCCGACGCCGCCGGTTGAGTGTTTATCCACGAACGGCCCCGTAAGTCCTGCGTTTTCCTGACCATGCAGGTCGTACACGTCGCCTGAATGCAGCATACAGTCGGTTAATGCCGCTGTCTCGTCAAAAGTCATGCCGTTAAAAAAGATTGCCATCAGCAATGCCGACACTTGATAGTCGGGAATCTCGCCCTTCACGTATCCATCGACTAAAAACTTGATTTCCTCTCGGCTCAATTCCGTGTTGGAAGAAAGAACGCGGCTTCCGTCATTTTGTGTAATGAATGTTCCGCGTTTTTTTTGAATGACATCTGTTGCTCTCATAGAATTCCTGCTCCTGTTTTTAGAGAATTAAAGCGCGTACCGCAGGCATTTTCTATCAAGTGATATAAAAGCTGCCTGAGTTCCGTGTCCGCTTCGTCCGAAAGCGGCACTTTCCGCGACGCTGCCGGCGAAAGCGCCGAAATTGCCGCAAGATAGCGCAGAGATTCGGCGCTCAGCGTAAAAAAGGACTGCCGGCTGCCGCACTCGGCGCACATAAATCCGTTTTCCGCAGAATTGTAGACCGCCGCGCCCGATAGACTTTTTTCGTATTGTACAATCGAACGCTCCGAATTGCTACCGAAAAACGGTTTGCCGCATTCCGAACATCTTGCAACAGGGGGCTGGACACCCAAAAGGTGTAAAAAACGCCACAAAAAGCGGATCAGCCCTGCGCGACACTCGCTGTCTTTCGCACATAATTCCAGTCCGTCGATAAAACCGTTGATGAGCGTCCAGCACTGTTTTGAATTGCCTGCGCAGTTTGTCTTTATCGTCAGTTCCGCTGCAAATGCGGCGATATAGTTTTTCAACAGATTTTCTCGAAAGGAAAGATGGTATTTTTGTACGTCGAAATCGGCGATTTTAAACGGAGCGGATATTTTTGAGCGCGAAAGATACGCCGTTCCCGTATTCCACGGCGAGACAAGCGCCTTTAAGCGGCTTTTTCGTCCGCCGTACATGACTGCATACACCATTCCTTCCGACTGCGTAAAAAGCCGCACGTCCGCATTGCTTTCTCCTAGCGGTTTGACTGAAAAAACGATTGCAGGAACAGTAAGGCTGTGCGTCATCGAAAGGACTGTAGCATACTGGGCGCATTCCTGCCAGATGGAGGGGAAGGGGGAATTGGTAATGCGTACTGCGTAATTAGGAATGAGAGGAGAAACAGAAATCACCATAATATGCAGCCGGATTAAAAAATTCCTATGTAATTGCAAATTTGATTTCATATTGATACACTCCGCGCAAAAATTCATGCAAGAGGTTTTCTATGGCTCTCTCCCTCGCCGAAAAAATATTGCAGGCGCATATTGTTCCCGAAGCCTGCTCCGGTACGCACTTTGTCAAAGGCGAAAAAATCCAACGCGGACAAGATATTGCAATCAAAATTGACCAAACGCTGACGCAGGATGCAACCGGCACGATGACCTATCTCCAGTTCGAAACAATCGGCATTCCGCGTGTAAAAACGGAACTTTCAGTCTCTTACGTTGACCACAACACGCTGCAAACGGATTTTAAGAACATGGATGACCACCGTTATCTGCAAAGCATTGCGGCAAAGTACGGACTGTATTTTTCGCGGCCGGGAAACGGCATTTGCCATCAAGTTCACCTTGAACATTTCGGAAAACCCGGAAAAACATTGCTCGGTTCGGATTCTCACACGCCGACTGGCGGCGGAATCGGCATGATAGCAATCGGCGCAGGCGGACTTGATGTTGCGGTTGCAATGGGCGGCGGCGCCTTTCATCTTGCCATGCCGAAAATCTTCGGCGTACAGTTGACGGGAAAATTGCGGCACGGCGTGAGCGCAAAAGACGTTATTCTTGAAGTGCTCAGGCGGGAAACTGTTAAAGGCGGCGTCGGCGCAATCTACGAATATTTCGGCAGCGGCGTGGAAAGTCTTACCGTCCCGCAGCGGGCGACTATCACGAACATGGGAGCGGAACTCGGCGCAACTACGTCGATTTTTCCTTCTGACGAAAAGACGAAAATGTTTCTGAATGCGATGGGACGGGAGGCAGACTGGGCGGAATTAAAAGCGGACGACAATGCTGAATACGATAAACTCATCGAAATAAATTTAGACGAACTTTCTGCGCTTGCCGCTCAGCCGCATTCGCCGGACGCGGTTACGGCAGTAAAAAACATTGCCGGAAGACCGGTAACGCAGGTTGTCATCGGCTCGTGTACAAACAGTTCGCTTGATGACCTTGCAAGCGTGGCGAACGTCGTTAAGGGTAGACACATTGCGCCGGGCGTGGAAGCGGGTATTGCGCCGGGAAGCCGGACAACGCTTTTGATGGCGTCAAAGTCGGGGATTTTGGGCGACCTTATCGCGGCAGGCTTCCGGATTTTGGAGAGCGCGTGCGGCCCGTGTATTGGGCAGGGCTTTGCTCCGAACAGCGAGGGTGTTTCTCTCCGGACGTTCAACCGCAACTTTAAAGGACGAAGCGGCACTGCGGACGCGGGCATTTATCTCGTCTCTCCGGAAACGGCGGCAGCGTCCGCAGTCGCAGGCGTTATCACTGCTGCGGATTTTGCGGACGGCATCGATAGTCAAAATGAGGCGGGAACAAGTCTGCTTGACGCGCAGGATAAAAGACTTTCTGCAGTCGATATAAAGTCTGCCGCACTTGATGACGGAATGATTATAAAACCGCTCGGAATTGAAGAGGCGTCTCAAGTCGAAATTATACGCGGCCCGAACATCAAGCCCTGTCCGCCGTGCCCCGCTTATGCGCCGTCGCTCAAACTTCCGGTACTGCTAAAAACCGGCGATAACGTTTCCACTGACGACATCATGCCTGCTGGCTCAAAAATGCTTCCGCTGCGCTCGAACATTCCTGAAATCAGCAAGTATACGCTGACGCGCCTCGACGAAACCTTTTATGAGCGGTGTGCGGCAATGAATTTCAGCGGAGGCTTTATCGTCGGCGGCGAAAATTACGGGCAAGGCTCCTCCCGCGAACACGCGGCGCTCGGCCCCATGTATTTGGGTGTCCGCGCTATCATCACAAAAAGTTTTGCGCGCATTCACAAAGCCAATCTCATCAACTACGGCATCATTCCGATTACGTTTGTAAATCCAAAGGACTATGATATAATCGAACAAGGTATCATTCTTGCGCTTACGAATATTGAAGAAGCGCTGGAAACGGGCGCTCCGTTCAAAATTCTCTGCGGCACGACCGTTATCGAAGGCGTCAACGACCTTGCAGAGCGGAGCCGGAATATACTCAAGCAAGGCGGACTTGCCGCATATACGCGGAACGGGGGTAACTAATTGATTTCACACGTACACAACTTAATGGAAGAATATGTAGCCGGACGGATAAATGAATTGTACGACAGATTGAAGGAAGACTGTTCCGCATGGCTTACGTGCGACTGCGAAAATTGCCGCATGGATTCCATTAGTTATGTACTGAACAAAGTGAAACCGCATTACGTCGTTTCTGGCCGCGGCATTGTTTACACTGCGCAAATGCTTGACGCGCCGCAGATGAAGGCGGACATTGACGCGCTCGGCATTGAAGCGATACGCACGGTTGCCGCAACGCAGCGTCCCTACCACAAAGATATAAAATCCGGCGGCGCTGAAAAAAACGGAAGCCCCTCGTTCAATTTTCCGATTATCATGGGAACCGTATACGACGGCACGACTTTTAACCCGCTTTTCGACGCGGTTGTAACGCTCCGCGGTGAAGATGGAGATGCCGTTATGCAGGACACGGCATGGCAAAATCCCTGCAGAACATTTAATGCGACAAAAGGCTCGTTTTCGTTTTGGCCTAAGTCGCTCCCCGCCTCTCAACCGAACGAAACGCGCAAATTTCATTTTGCCGTTGAAGTTTCCGCACGCGGCTTTACCTCCGCCCACTACGGTTTTGACGTTATCTCCGTAAGCGACGTGTTTCCGAAACTGAGTATAGAAAATATCGTAAGACTAACGATAATGGACTTGTATTTATTTCCGTAGACATTGGGCTGCAAAACGGGATTTGAAAGACATGATTGCGCCGCTTGTAAGCGATGTTTAAAAGGCACAGCGTGGATGGAGAAAAACCGTGTTTCACAGTCGTAATGTTGTCTGTATTTCAAAATAATATTTGTCTTCTCCCTGAACCATCTGCAATGCCGCCCTCATTCTTTTTTTGCCGCCTCCCGCCAAACACTATTTTCCCCCGCGAATTTTGCGCAGCAAAAACTCGCGGAGGCGGTAATTCCGTAAAATCTTTTACGCTTCATTCCCTGCCGCCTCCCGCTAAAAACTGATTCCAGTTATCGTTTAAAAATTTGCCTAGTGTACACTAGGCAAAGGACTTGAAAGAGTCCTTTGCCCGAAGCGTCGCTATGCTCGCTTCGGGCAAAAAAAATCTCGCAATGAAAACCCATTGCAAAAGGAAGGTTAAAATGAAACAAAGGAAATTCGTTTCAATGGTCGGCGCATTGGCTGTAATTGTTGGTGCGGCAGCGTTAATTGTCGGGTGTAAGCAGAATTCCGATGACAAATCCAGTAAAACTGAAATCCCAAGCGAATACGTTGCCTCGTATGCGGGTACGTTTACTGGGGATTTATCCGGTACATGGGAAATGACTGCAGACAAGTTCGGTCAAATTTCAGGAAAATTTAATGACGGCACAACCGACTATCCGGCAAGCGGTACGTTAGGAAGCGATGGTAAACTGAGCGGAGAGATGACTGTTGCTGCATACGGAGTAAAAATTGCTTTTACCGGAACTATTAAGAAGTCCACGGGTAAGGTAGACGGCACGTGGGAAAATTCAACAATACACAAGAACGGAACGTTTACGGGAAATAAAAAATAACATTTGATAAAATCTACAGTCTGTGTATTCGTCAGTACGTCCGATACGCCGGCTGTAGGTTTTAGGTTCGAATCCAATCTCATCTATTTTTCAATAAATGCAATATATCCTATTTATAAGATTCAAATATTCCGATTTATGCCGCCAATTTTAGCTCCGTAAGCGTTAGACAGTAAAAACAGGATTTGAAAGTCATAATGGCGTTGCTGCCGACCCCGGATTTTTCACGCCTTCACGTCTGACAACGCCGCTTCATATCTTTTTTTTGCCGCCTCCCGTCAAACACTATTTTCCGCATGTTTTCCCGCAGGGAAAACGTGCTGCGGGCGGTACGCCGTCAAGTCTGTCAAATTTCATAACAGCCGCCCGCTTGTTGACGCCGTATTTCCATTCAACTATTATGCCCCAAAAACACAGGGAGGCTTAGGCTGTGTCGATAACAAAAATTAATCAATGGTTTGCAAAGGCGGGAGAGATTCAAATCAAGTACCGCTTTTTCTTTTTGGCGGCGATTCTTGTTTTTACGATTGCGGGGTTTGCGGGGCTTACGCGCTTTAAGATGGACACCGACCAGTCCGGCTGGCTTACGAACAGCGAAGAAATTAAGCGCGGAGAAGACCGTTTTAAGGAATTTTTCGGCAACGAAGACTCGGTTATGGTGCTCGTGGAAGCGCCTGACGTGTTTGCGCCGGAAGTGCTCGATGCCATCGACCGGCTCGGAAAGAGACTTGAGAGCGAAGTCCCGTTTGCGGACAAAGTAACGTCGCTTATGCGTCTGTCCGTTTCCAAAGGGACGGAAGAAGGAATGGAAATCGTCAATCCGTTTGAAGACGGAATTCCCGGCGGCGGTAAGCCGCTTTCTGAAATGTCGGAGGACGAAAAAGCTGCGCTCCAACAAAAAAAAGATTTTATTTTGAGCAGGACGTCTCTTGTCAATAATCTTGTCTCCGACGATGCAACCGAAACGTGGGTTATTCTTTCTCTTGTTGCATACGGCGACGGCACTGACCGCGAAGATATGCTGACGGTCGGCAGGGCTGCAATTCCCATCGTTGAAAGCGATGAGTTCAAAAGCGATTTATACACGATGAAAGGCGCGGGTTTAGGGTACACGGAGGCGGAAGAAGATGTCGTCGTGTCAAAGGAAACGCGGCTTCGTATTTTTTCAGGCTTTATCGTCATGCTTTTAAGCCTTATCTTTTTAGTCCGCTCGCTGCGCGGCATTATCGTGCCGGTTACAGCGACGCTTTGCGGTATCGGCGTAACGCTCGGCTACACTTCGTGGGCAGGCATTGTTGCCGACGGAAACATGATTACGCTTCCTATTATGCTCGGCATGGCGCTTGCAGTCGGCTATTCCGTTCACTACGTCAATGCGTTCCGGCTGGAATTCAGAATCTGCGGCAGACGAAAGCAGGCGGTTGTCAACGCACTGCAAACATCCGGCTGGCCGATTTTGTTTACGGTCGCAACTACTATCGCTTCGCTCGTTTCGTTTATGGGCGTCGGCATAGAACCGCTCAAGTGGGTCGGCGGTACAAGTTCTTGTATCGTTTTTGCAGTCTACCTTTATACAATCGTCCTTTTGCCGATTTTTTATAGTTTTGGAAAAGATATGCCGTCTGCCCGCGAAAATGCAGGACTGGCGGCGCTTGAGCGGGAAAAGCGGAAAAAAGCGCGGCAGGAAAAGGTTGACTCGTTATATGGAGCGTTCGGCATCCGCGTGATAAAACACCGTATTGTCATTGTCGCGGCAGGTCTTGCTGTTACGGCAGCGGCCGTGTTCGGAATGCTGCGTATCCGCGTTAATATGGACTACACCGGCGTTATGGGAGAAAAAATCCCCTATGTCGCGCGCCTCATACAAATTCGGCAGTCAAAACTCGGAAGTCAATACAGTTACAACGTGATGATAGAACTGCCCGATGCGGACGGCTTTAAAGAGCCTGAAGCAATGCAGGCGCTCGATGACTGCGCAAAGGAATTCGGCACATTCCGGCTTACGAAAGTTTCCGGAGAAAAACCGCGCGTAACATCTGTCGTCGATTTGATAAAAGAGATGAATAAAACGCTCAACGGAGATGAAGAGGAGGCGTATGTTATTCCTGATGAGGCGGATTTACTGACGCAGCTTTTGTTTTTGTATGAACTTTCCGACAGTCAAACGCTTTTTTCGCGCATAAGCGACGATTATTCGACGGCGTTTATCCGCGTAGAACTTTCAAATTACGACTCGGAACTGATAGTCCGCGATATTACGGACGCTCAGCGGATTGCGCGGGAGCATTTTCCCAATGCGACGGTAAGCCTTGTCGGAGAAGTTGCAAAAATGGCGGACTTAAACCGCAAATTGGTCGTCGGCGAATTAAAGTCATTCGCCGCTTCGTTTGTCATCATTGCGCTCATGCTGACGCTTGCCTTCGGTAGTTTGAAGACGGGACTTATCGCTATGATTCCGAATGTTGCGCCGGTCTTCCTTGTGGGCGGCGTGATGGGCTTTGCCGGTTACCCGCTCGATATGCTGACGATGACCGTTATGCCGATGATTTTGGGCATTGCGGTCGATGATACGATTCATTTTACGAACCACGTCAAATACGAGCATGAAATCGGCGACAACTATCACACTGCGATTATCGATTCGTTTAAGAAAATCGGGCGGTCGATGGCGTCGTCCACGTTTATTTTGTGCGCGATGTTTTTTATGTACACGTTCAGCGACATGAGTATGCTGTTCCGTATCGGACTGCTTTCCATGATAGGACTTGCCGCCGCGCTCCTTGCCGACTACACGGTAACGCCCGCGCTGCTGTTTTTGACCAAACCCTTCGGCAAACGTAAAGATGAATAGGTTGGGCGGTAAAAAAGGCCTCTAACGATACCGCGGGAGTGCCGCCCGCTCGAGATTTTACCTTACGGCAAAACCCGCAGGGAAAATGGATTTTTGCGGACGGCGGAGAACGGAGCGAGAACTGCATAGCGGAGTTTTCGTCCGCGGCAATTTCGCTATGCGGCAAAACTCGCAGGGCAACATCGCTTCAACATAATGAAGAGCACTCCTTCAACATAATGAAGCGGTGTTCTTCATGGTAATGAAGAGCGTTCCTTCAGCAGAATGAAGAAGAGGTCTTCACGGTAATGAATAGCGTTCTTTCAGCAGAATGACGGAGCGGGCGTCCGGCAGGAACTGTCATCAGACCAACTAAATGCCGTACTGACCGGTTTTGCTGCGCCGCGGACGGAGGATGCAGCCTCCCTCATGCACGGCAGAACGCACGCTGTCCTTTTTTGATAAGGACGGCGTGCTATTTTGTTGATAAATTATAAATGTGATGAAAAAGCGGGAAGTCTGCAAAACGCAGCGCACCTCCCGCTTTTTTATTTGTGCGGAGGGCTTACTCTCCCGTCGTTTTCGTAATGAAGGGGATTAAATTCGACGGCACCCGCCGTATGAGAATAACATACTTCGCTGCCCTGCGGCGATGTTGTCGCTTCGTTCGTCTGTTGTGTCCCGCGCTTTCTACACCGTTCCAGGCCTCCGTTTTTTTATAAAAATCGTTACTATTCTTTTGATATTTGATATACTGGTAAAATCTATTTTATTTTGAACGGGCGCCGCAAAATCGGCGTGCCGCGCAAAATAACTTGTCGAAATCTCGAAATAACCGCTAAAGTCGTTTTTTCGAGATGTCCAAATATACAATGTGGAGTCTGCATTATGAAAAAAGAAGTACGCGACAGTCTTATTCTCGGATTTGCGCTGTTCGCAATGTTTTTCGGCGCGGGGAACTTGATTTTTCCGCCGCAGTTGGGATTTTTAACCGGTTCGCGCTGGGGCGCAATATTCGTCTCATTTGCGCTTACCGGAATAGGACTTCCGATGCTCGGAATTTTTGCTGCCGGTAATGCCGGAGGAACCTTGCACGGCTTTGCTGGAAAAGTCCATCCAATCTTTGCAGACCTTTTGGGAACGGTCATTTTTCTTGAAATCGGACCAATTCTTGCTATGCCGCGCACTGCAGCGACAACGTTTGAAATCAGCGTCCTGCCCTTTGCGCCGCAGATGAGTCCTGTCCTTAGTTCAATCATCTTTTTTACGCTCGTCGTTATTGTCGCGATTATTCCGTCGAAAGTCGTTAATACAATCGGAAAATATTTGACGCCGACGCTGCTGATTATTCTTGCGGCGATTATCATTCGTGCGCTCATTGCGCCGCTCGGAAAACCGCAGCCGACAGAAATGACAAACCTGTTCCGCACGGGATTTTTGGAAGGCTACCAGACGATGGACGCGCTTGCTTCCGTCATGTTTGCGCCGGTTGTGCTGCAAGCGATACGGGCACGCGGGTACAAGGACGAAAAAACGCAGCTTAAACTCAATATTTTTGCAGGAATTATCGCCGCGCTCGGACTTTTGCTCGTGTACGGAGGACTGATGTACGCGGGCGCGTGCAGCGGAAGCGCATTCCCTGCTGGAACGACAAGAACGGACTTGCTTTCCGGCATTTGCGGACGCCTTTGGGGCAATGCGGGAAGAATTATTCTTGCCGCGGCGATGGCGCTTGCCTGCTTTACGACGGCAACAGGACTTGCCGCAAGCACCGGTCAGTATTTTGAGCGGCTGTTCAAGAACAAAGTGCCGTACCGCGTTATCGTCATTGCCGTGTGTGCGCTTAGTTGTTGGTTTTCGATTTACGGCGTGGAAGCGATTATCCGCTTTGCCCTGCCGCTTTTGCAGGCGTCGTACCCCGTCTACATTTTCCTCACGCTGATGAATCTTGCCGACCGTTTTATTCCGAACCGCTTTTACTATATCGGCGGAACAATCGGCACGCTCCTTGTCAGCACGCTCGATGTTATTGCCGCAAGTCAGACGTTAATCGACGGCTCGCACGTGTCTGCCCTCGCAGGATTTTTGCAAAAACTGCCGCTGGCAAACTTCGGTATTGCGTGGGTAATCCCCGCCGCCGCAGGCGCATTGATTGCAGGTTTAGCATACGAAGGACTGCATAAGCGAGGCTGATTTTTAATGAGAAATGCGTAATGGATAATTACGAATTACGCATTTTTAATTAAGCATTATCTTAAACATTTCTTAATTTGTACTGCTGTTGACTGGAAAAACGCTTCTTTAAAAAGAAAAAAGCCCGAAGCGGCGCGTACTGCGTTTCTTCGGGCTTTGCGTTTTTTCAGAAACGCCGGCGTTTCCGTCAGCGTTCAAAAATTACACTTTCTTGTAGGCAAACCACCAATCGAAAGCGTCTTTCATGCCGCGGCGTTCGGCAGCGGTTTTTTCGTCGCCTGCCGGCGGAATAATGACCTTATCCTGAATAAGCTCGTTGTTCGGCCAGTTTGCAGGGCACGCAACATCATTTTTATCGCTCATCTGCAATGCTTTGACCGAGCGCAGGATTTCATCCATGTTGCGTCCGATTTCCTGCGGGTAGTAAATGACGAGACGCAGCGTTCCTTCCGGATCGATGATAAAGACTGCGCGGACGGTGTTCGTACCTTTTCCCGGGTGAATCATGCCGAGTTTTTCGGCGACTTTGCCCATATCGTCGGCAATAATCGGGAATTCAATTTTGGTATTCAATTTGTCCGCCATAAATTCAGTCCACTTGATGTGCGACTGAACCTGATCGATTGAAAGACCGAGCAGTTCGCAATTAACGGCTTTGAAAGCGTCATAGTGTTTCTGGAACGAAACAAACTCTGTCGTGCAGACCGGCGTAAAATCGGCGGGGTGAGAAAAAAGCACCAGCCACTTTCCATTGTAATCCTGCGGGATTTTTTTCATTCCATGCGTTGTTTTTACTTCCATCGCAGGAATTTTATCTCCCAGCAAAGGCATTGTGTTATCCATAATCGGTAACCTCCCTAAAAAAATTTGATAAACGCTCGCGTTTAATAATACCACAAAAAAACAGTTTTGAGTGCGAAAAAGAGCGGGAACGCGAGCGGACGGAAGAATCGAGAGTTTGCAGCGGGGAAGGGATAATTGGCAGGCGTAAAAAAGGTATTTGAAAGATTTAGCAGCGCTGCTGCCTGCCGAACTTTATTTTACTGCGAGATTGTTCATAGTCCATAAGGATGTGAATAACCTTGCGCGGGCAGTAATTGTATTCTATCTTTCAAAACCCATCTTTATCGTCAACAATTACCATGCACCTCCCGCTGATTTATTTTACCGCCGTTGAAACACCGTCAATAAAAGTGCTACAGTCCGCGCTATGCAGTTGTATAAAAAAATGTTTACGCTTTGCGCACTGTTTTTATTGTTTCGTCCTGTACCATCGGCGGCGATATCATTTGGAAGATTTACGCCGCGTACATACGGTTCTCAGCAGCTTATTCCCGCGGGGCATTGGATTTACGACGCGCTGGCAAAAATCAGTGCGGAGGCGGCAGTCGTCGATGCGAGCGTTTCGGCTCCGCTGTCGGCGGCGGAAATCGGATTGTACTTGAATGCGCTGCCGGAGGAACGCTTAAGCCCCGCCGGACAAAAACTCTATGAGCGCGTAATCGAGTACCTGTACGGAACAAAGGCTTCTTCGTTTTTCGGAATCGGCGGCGAGTTGATTTTAAATCCCGCCTTGATTGCAAAGACTTCTCCCGACATTGACTGGACGTTTGCAACGGATTACACGGGGCATATAACGTCAAACGGCATTGCGGGCGTTGCCTCCAACAACAGCGGCTACGGAGCCGCCTCTTCTTTCAATTCATCATTTGCCTCAAGTCCCTTTGCCGCCCTTCCGCTCTACATTACGTTCGGGAAAAATATTGTCATCGAAACCGTGCCGATGTTTGGAAAAAGTTTTTGGGGAATGGCGGACAATTCGAATTTTACAAACTTTGTTTACAAAGCGGACGACATGGAATTCTTGTGGCCGAAGACTGCAAATATCAGCGCGGGAAAGGCATTTGATACGTGGGGAATAAA
>CAUTOZ010000045.1:0-19703 GCA_963539635.1 uncultured Treponema sp. | reverse complement strand
ACGAACACGATGCCGCAATGGGCGGGCAGCTGCTGGTATTACCTGCGCTACCTTGACCCCGCGAACAAAACCGCTTTTGCCGCAAAGGACAAAATCGATTATTGGCTTCCGGTTGACTTGTACGTCGGCGGCGCGGAACACGCGGTCTTGCACCTTTTGTACGCGCGTTTTTGGCACAAAGTCCTCTACGATTTGGGACTCGTGAACACAAAAGAGCCGTTCCAGAGGCTTGTCAATCAGGGAATGATAACGTCGTTCGCGTTTCAGCGCGCCAATAAAACGCTTGTTCCGACCGATGAAGTTGAGCAGCGCGGCGACGGCAATTTTTACGAAAAGGCGACCGGCGAAAAACTCGAACAGATTGTCGCCAAAATGTCAAAGTCGCTGAAAAACGTCATCAATCCCGACGAAGAAATTGCCCGCTTCGGCGCGGATTCCGTGCGTATGTACGAAATGTTCATGGGGCCATTGACGATGAGTAAGCCGTGGAATACGCAAGGAATCATCGGAATCAACCGGTTCCTGCAAAAAATCTGGGACTTGAGCGAAAAGCCGATTGAAAAAATCGACTTGAACGGCACGAAGGACAAAACGCTTGCCGCGCTCAAAAAAACCTTTGCTGCGACGGTGAAAAAAGTTACAAAAGACACGGCAAACCTCGACTTCAACACGGCGATAAGCCAAATGATGATTTTCATCAACGAATTGTCGAAGCAGGACGCGCTCCCCGAAGCAATGTGGAGCGATTTTGTAAAAATGCTTTCCGTCTACGCGCCGCATTTGGGCGAAGAGTTGTGGCAAAAACTCGGACACGATGCAACAATCGCGTATGAGCCGTGGCCTCGCTTTAATGAATCGGACTTAACGGATGACGTAAAAACCATCGTCGTCATGGTGAACGGCAAACTGCGCGGCAAGTTCGAAGCAACTTCCGGCGCACCGAAAGCCGAACTTGAAGCTGCTGCAAAGAATGCAGAGGGAGTCGGCAAATTCCTTGAGGGAAAGAAAATCGTGAAGACCGTCATTGTGGAGAACAAGCTGGTCAACTTTGTTGTAAGCTAGGACAGGTGCAAGGCAAGCGTGCCGGCGGCAAAAAACATAGTTACAAGATGTAACGGATTTACCGCCGGCTGTTCCGCTGTTTTTCTACGTATTTGCAGTGCAATTGCGGGTGGGCGGATACTCCATTAAATCTTTCAGACTAATTTCTCCGCCGCCCTACAAACTCCATTTTCTGCGCGTTTTGCCGTTTGGCAAAACGCGGGCGAGCGGCGCACCGCTCTATCTGCAAAGCACGTAATAACCGCTCACCGCCGCCAGCCGTTATTCCTCCACTGACAACTCTTTTTGCGTGTCGGTGGGCTTGTTGCCGAGCAGGATTGCCGCCCAGTGCAAGTAGGAGACATTTTCAGAGACGATTTTCAAAATCACGGTAACAGGGACGGCGAGAATCATGCCGATAAAGCCCCACATCCAGCCCCAAAATACAAGACTTACAAGAATGACAAAGGGAGAGAGCCCAAGATTCTGTCCTTCGATTTTAGGCTCAACGATATTGCCGAGCGTCAAATTGATGATCGTGGCGGACGAAATAATCCAGACGATCGGCAAAGGGCGCGGATAAAACTGGAGCAGGGCGAACAGCGACATCATGCCGACTGAAAATATTGAGCCGAACGTCGGAATAAAATTGAGGACGAAAGCAAGAAAACCCCAGAGAATGGCAAAGTTAAGCCCGGAAGCAAGACAGCAGACGTACACAAGCAGACCTGTCGCAAGGGAAATAAAAAATTTAATCGAAACAAAATGCACGGTTTCTAAAACGACCTTTTTTGTAATTTTCAAAAAACGACTTTGGAATTTCCCACTGAACATATAATTCACTTTTTCGCGGCTGTTTTTCAATTCAATTAAAAAGAAAACGGTCAAAATTAAAACGACGCCGAGAGAGCGCATAATTGCAATCACGTTGCCGGAAACAGAAATTGCGGCTCGCTGTACAAAGGCGCGGACTTTAAGCTGACTCCAGATATTTTCAAAAAAACTTTTGTCCTCGTAGAATTGCAAATTGAGCGTGTCGGCAAAAATCTTGTAAATCGAATTGAATTTCGATTCGTAATTCGGGTATTGGTCGAGAAATGCAGTCAAACTGGTTGCGATTATCGTCGAAAGGAGAGAGAGTACTGTTATCATCAAGAGCATCATCAAAAGACTGCCGAGCACCCACGGCACTCGGAGTTTTTCGTTCAAGTTTTTGATGACTGGATACAATACGCATGAAAGCAGCACTGCGACCGTAACCGGCAGCGATACCGCCGCAGTGATTTTTAGCAGCGTGCCGAGCAAGACCGCCGCAAAAAATCCGAGAATGTAAAAAATCCGCTTGGTATAATCTGCGTCTTTCATGCGTACACTGTTAGCCTTTTTGCGCTCCGATTTTGTCAAATCCGCAGTACGGCACAAGACTTTGAGGAATCGTAATTGAGCCGTCGGCGTTTTGATAATTTTCAAAAATTGCAAGCATCGCGCGGCCGACGGCAATCGCGGTTCCGTTCAGCGTGTGAACGAACTTATTTTTTCCGTCGCTGTCTTTATATTTGATGTTGAGACGCCGCGCTTGGTAGTCCGTGCAGTTTGAAGTTGACGTAACTTCGCCGTATTCGCCGCCGTTTCTGCCGGGCATCCACGCTTCAATGTCCCATTTGCGGTACGCAGGCGCGCCCAAGTCCCCCGTGCACGTATCGACGACGCGGAACGGAATTCCCAGCCCTGTAAAAATCTCTTCTTCGATTTGACGGAGTTTTTCGTGGATTGAGCCGGAATCTTCCGGCGCGGCGTATGCAAACATTTCCACTTTGTCAAATTGGTGAACACGGTACAGTCCTTTGCTGAACTGCCCTGCCGCTCCCGCCTCTCGCCGAAAGCAGTGCGAAAGTCCGCCGTAAAGGAGCGGGAGTTTTGCCTTGTCTAAAATCTCGCCGGAATGATAGCCGCCGAGCGTAATTTCTGCCGTCGCAACAAGGCAGGTATCCTCGTCTTCGATAGCGTACACGTTGCTTTCGTTTCCGCGCGGATTAAAACCGATGCCCTTTAAAACCTCTTCTTTTGCAACATCGGGCGTAATAAACATTTCAAATCCGTGTTTTTTGAGCGTCGAAAGCGCATACATGATTAACGCTTGTTCAAGAAAGACCGCTTCGTTTTTCAGATAGTAAAATTTTTGCCCCGACACCTTTGTGGCGCGCTCAAAGTCAATTAAGCCGAGCGCTTCTGCAAGCTGCACGTGGTCTTTCGGCTCAAAGTCAAATTCGCGGATTGTGCCGCATTTTTTGACTTCAAGATTTTCCGTGTCAAGTTTACCGACTGGAGCGTCGGGGTGCGCCATATTCGGAATTTTCCGCGCGGCATCTTCAAGAGCGGCTTCCGTCTCTTGCATGCGTTTTTCGACCGCCGTAATTTCTTCTTTTATCTGCTTGCCTTTTTCAATCAACGCTTTACGCGCGTTGTCGTCAAGTTTTTGCTTCATCGAAGCGGCATTTTCATTCCGCTTTTGCTGCAAGTGCTGCAAGGCGCTCACCAGCGCGGTGCGCTCATCGTACAGTTTGACGACCAGATCCGCGTCCGCCGTCATATTGCGGTTTTCAATATTCTTTTTGACCGCCTCAATATTCTCTTTAATAAATTTATAGTCCAGCATAAAGTTCTAACGTCCTATTCAATGGAATATGTTACCCGCAATTCCGAGTTGACTGTAAAAGTTCCGTTTTTATCGGCACGCACGTTTTCCCTCTCCTCCACGTTCAGCTCTTCAAGCGAAAGCATCTCTCCGATTTTGCAGCCGCCCGCACCGCTCAAAAGAGCCGCCTTTTCCTGCGCCTTTTGCACCGCTAAAGTCCGCGCACGGCGGTATGCGCCCTCAATATCCGACAGTTTGAACTCAACATCGGGAACGGGAAGCCCGGGCTGCTTTGCCGCGTCGATTATGTCGCCGATACGGTAAAAATTATGCACCTTTGCCGTAACCGTCTGCGTCGCAAAATACTGACGACTGTCAATTCGATAGGCTTCAAATGCGTAATTCGACACCGTAATATCGTCAATGCCGACACCTGCCGCTTGCAGCGCTTCAGAAATCCTGCCTGCTGCCGCGCGGGTATCTTCGATAACTTTGACAGCAGTCCAGCCTGCCGTACTGACCGGGAATGTTACAAGCGCGTAATCGGCGTTTTCCATTACCGCAGCCGACGCCGCTACCGTGATAAAGCGCGGCTTTTGGGCAGGCTTTTGTATCGTACACGACAAAAACAACGCCGCCGAAGCGAGCGCGCAATAAAGAATACGTTTCATAGTTTTATCCTATCTGATATTTATATAAAAACGCTTAAGGTACGTACTCCGTTTGGAGGCTTCTTTGCACACTGCGCTTTTGGGATACGAGCGCACCAATTCGTCATACGAATCTATCGCGTTTTTTATATTTCGAATGGGTGACGGAGATTCAAGAACGGCGCCTTGCAGCAAAAGCCCTTCATCGATTTTATCATGCGCCTGCAAAAAGAATTTTTTAAGCGTTTCAAAAGACTTTTCGTATTCTTTTGATTCGTACTGCATTTTAGCAAGCGCAAGCAAATCGTCTGCCGTCATATCTTCCGTCTCTGACTCATCGTTTTGGAGCGGTTCCGCTTGTGCAGGAGGACGACTTTCAGACCGCATTTCCGCCTCCAAAGCATTTTCCTCAAGCATACGCACCGGCATCTCCGAACGCCCTGCCTCCGATTCCGGCATTTTTCCGTCCTTTCCGCTTGTATTTTTCTGCTCCGTCTCTGTTACAGACGTCCGTATGTCCTCATCGTTTACCGGATTGACTGGAGCAGCGTCTGCCGCCGTCTTTGTCTGCGCCTTCTCAAGTATTTTTGCCGATTGAGGCGTACGCATAGTATCTCCCTTCTCAAAGCCGTCTGCGTCTTTTTCCGGAACGGACGCTTTTCCCAAAACAGACGGCGCGTTCGGCACGTCTGCTTCTTCTGCCGCGGTCTGCTCTTTTGCCGCACGCCGCGCTTTTTCCGCCTTTACGGTTTCCGCCGTGATTTTTGCCGGCGGCGGCACTGCCAAAGCGTAGTCGGGTGCCGTTGCGCGGGAATCAAGCGGCGCAGCATCATCTTCAACATTTACTTCAAGATAATCGTCGATGTAGGAACCTGTAAGCGCGTCGTTTTTGTAAAAGTGCAGGAGGAATGCCCCTGCATTCCGCGCACGGACGGTAAAAGTCTGGCTTTCCGCGCCGATTTTACGCCCCCCAAAAACAAAATTTCTTTGCTGCGCGTCAGTGTTTCCATCCTCATCGATATTGCCTTGATAAATCCATCCTTTTCCGGGGTAGACGACATCGATGAGCTGATTTTTCTTTACGCTCATCGCACGAGAGGGAACGGGACGCGGGGGAATCGGGTCTTCGTGCGCTTCCTCCGCGGGAGTTTCCGAAGATGCAGGTTCATCGACTATCTGTTGTGATTCGCTTTGTGCAGGAAGCGCGGCATCTTCGTTTTCAGGGGCTTCGAGCATAGCAAGCAGATTGAGTATTTCAGGCGGCACCGCTTCTTCGTCCGCACTATCAACCGTTTTTTTCGGCTCAGGCGCTTCAAGTTCATAAACGACAGGCTCTTCAATTTCCTCCGATTTTTGAGCCGTATCCGCACTGCGTGCGCTGTCGTCCAAGTCCGGCAGCTCATCGATTTCAGCAGGAGTAAGTTTTTCCGCGTGGGCAAAATGCTTTTTTGGTAGAACCGGCGGCATTTTCACCGTCTCAGAAACGTGCATTTTTGCAGCCGGACGCTCCATCGCGCTCATCTTCTGCACGGCTTCGTCCGCGCCGGAAGACCTTTCTGCACTCAAGGCGGCTTCAGTTTTCTGTGCGGTCTTTTTTTCGTCCGCCTTTGCGCTTGCTTCAGCAGGCTCTTCTGTATTCGGTGCGGCATCTTCCGGCTCAGGGAATTGCAGTCCTTCTTTTGCCGCTTCTTCAATTTGCTCCGCGCCGCTTGAGGCGTTCGGCGTACCGGCGCAGGAAAAGAGCGCAAGCGTTATGCACAAGACGGAATAAAATGTTTTTTTCACGGTGCGGCTCCTAAAATATCTTCTATAATACGGTCGTTTGCGGCGGCAAGTTTATCCAGTTCCGTGCTGTCAGGCTCGGTAAACCATTCGTCAATTTCTTGTTGACTCCATTTTTCTTGTGTCTTCCGCGTCGTTATATAGCCGTCCGGCGCTTCAGGACCTTTCAGCGGAACAAGCGTTTGGTCGAGTACGAGCGTTCGCTGCGGCTTTTTTTTGACTTTGACGGACAGCGGCATGGAGCGGGTCAAGATGACGAGCGCGGAAACTGCCATAAAGACAAGCACTGCACACACTGCAATGACGCGCCGCCGGTTTTCCGTAAAATAATCCTGCACGTCCGAAACGATATTTGAAAAATCAATCATCACTCCTCCAATAAAAAGTTTTTTGAAAGTTTCAACTTTCAAAAAACGTGTTTGCAAACCCATGCAGTATCGTATTCATTTGACTTTCATCAAAACGATACGCGCATATCTTCTGCAAACATTCCGAGCAAACTCGAGATAAAAGCGGCGGACAGACTGCGTAAAAACGCAAAACGTCGATAAAACCGCCTGCACTCCTATGTTTAGAGCAGTCTCCTCGTTATCAGCGGGGCGTTGCGGGGCGGCAGCCCTGCAGAGGGGGAAGCGTAAAAGCCGCACGGCTTTGAAGCGAGGGGGAGACGTCCCCCTACGAATCTTTTATCTCCGTCTGCTCATTTTCAGGCTTTGTCTCCGCTGCCTTTTGCGCCTCTTTTTTTTGTGCGGCGCGTTTTTTTTCTTCCTTTTTTATGCGCTCAATTTCAGTATCGGTAATTGTGCCGTCCGCATTGTGAATTCTTTTTGGCGGGCGGGGCGGAACGTAGGCGTTTTCTTCAAACGTAACGTCCTCTTCTTCAAAGTCGTCATCGGCAGCGTCAATGGCAGCGCCGACCTTTATGTCCTCGTCGAGGCGGAGCGCAATAATTTTGCTGACGCCGGATTCTTCCATCGTAATGCCGAGCATGGTGTTTGCTCCCATGACGGTTTTTTTGTTGTGCGTGATGACGATGTACTGGCTCACATTCGCAAACGACTCAAGCGTCGTTACAAAACTTGAGACGTTTTTGTCGTCGAGCGCAGCGTCGATTTCATCAAGAAGGCAGAACGGCGACGGACGCACTTGATACGTGGCAAAAAGGAGCGCGACTGCCGTCATCGTTTTTTCGCCGCCTGAAAGCAGCGATATGTTTTCAAGTTTTTTCCCCGGCGGCTGGGCAAAGATGTCGATTCCGCTGGTTAAGACGTTTTGCGGGTCGGCAAGGCGGAGTTCGGCGCGTCCGCCGTTAAAGAGCCGCCTGAACATATTGTGAAAGTTCTTTTTGATTTTGTTGTACGTTTCAAGGAACATTTCAGAGGACTTTGACTTGATTTCTTCTGAAACGCGGATGAGGTTGTCGAGACTTTTTTGCGTGTCTTCGTAATTTGCTTTTTGCCGCTCGTAGCGGTCTTTAACTTCTGCAAATTCTTCCACCGCCATCAGGTTTACCTGCCCCAAAAGACGCAATTCTTCTTTTGCAGCGGAAAGTTTTTCGCGCAATTCTGCGGCGGGCACGGTGATTTTGTACATCTGCTCTTCAAATTCCATTAAATCGCGCGAATGCTGCTCTTGAAAGTTCTGTTTTAAATTGCGGATTTCCGTATCGGCTGAGTTTAGGCTGAGCGTAAGACGTTCAAACTGCGCTTGATACTTGTTCTGCTCCTCTTGTTTTTTTTGCAGCGCGCCGCGTTTTCCTGAAACGCTTGAATTACTGTCGGCAATTTTTTCATCAAGTTCCTTAAGAGAATCTGCAAGGCGCATTCCGCGGTTTTCAATTTCCGCAAGCTCCTGCTGAATGCCTAAAATCTGTTCGTTCATGTCTTCAGCGCGGCGGTTTTCCGTAAAAAGTTCTTCGTCCGTGTTTCGGAGCGTATTTTGCTCGCCTGTAAGCGTGCGGCGTAAAAGCGTCAACTGCTGCTCGGATGCGGCAATCTGCTCTTTCATGCGCACTTGATTCACTTTAAGGCGATTGAGAGTCTCCTTGTACTCGTCGATTTTTTTGACGAGACCGGAATTCTCCGCATTGAGAGCCGTAATTTTTTCATTTAACAAACCGATTTGCGCGTGATTTTCCGCAATTTGTGCGTCGATTCCGCGTTTTTTCGTCATAATTCCTTCCGGAGAAAGGAATTCCGTTATGAATGCAGGAGATGACTTCATGTATTGTTCGAGCGCGCGCTCAAGTTCTTCGATAAGACCATGCGTCTGAGCAAACGCGTCGGAGGCTTCCTGCACCGTTTTAAGCGCATCCTCCGCCGTATGCGGCGAATTTGCAAAGTCGGAAAAAACATTTTTACGCCCGTCGGCAAAAATCTTTAGCTTTCCGACAAGCGTATCAAGATTTTCTTTCGCCGTCTTCATCGCGTTTTCAGAAAAACCTGCGTCCTTGAGTTTCGCGTCGAGCGTTTTAACGATGTCTTCCGTGATTGCGGCAAGTTCTTTTTGCATTCGACCGCGCTCCGAATCAAGCGCCTCTATTCCGCGCTTTGCCTCATCGGAAAGACGATCATTTTCGGTGATACGGCTTCCGGCATCGGTAATATTTTTTTCAAACGACGTTATATTTTCCGCAATGCCGTCAAGCTGCTTTGACTTTTCGTGCAAGGACGCTTCCTGCTCGCCGATTTCCTCTTCAAGACTTTCAATCCGCTCTTCCACGGACTTTTTATGCGCTTCAAGCGCGGCGATTTTCTCTTTTATCTCCCGCGCACGGCTGTTGTACTGGTTTACAAGGTCGAGTTTACCGTTTTTTTCCTTTTGAATGCCGATAAGTTCCGCCTGCATCGCATAAACCTGCTCCTGCATAGTGCGGACTTTATCCATATTTTCTGAAATCGTATTGTTGATTTCTTCAATTTCACGCCGGACTGCATCGCGCTTTTCTTCCGCCTCTTTGAGTTCCTGCTCATGCCGCGCCTGATCCTGCACAAAATTTTTGAGCCGCAACAAGGTTATGTCTAATTCGTAGGTAAAAATATCTTCCTTTGTTTTACGGTAGCGGCTCGTTTTTTCCGACTGAATTTTAAGCGTGTCGTAAGAGCGTTTAATTTCCGCCATCGATACTTCGATTTGCTGCATATTGCGCCGCGTCTGTTCAAGTTCGCGCTCGGCAATAGCGCATTCCGCCTTACTGCGGCTGATTCCCGCTGCCTCTTCAAACAAATAGCGGCGGTCTTCCGGTCTACTCGAAAGAATCTGGTCGATTTTGCCCTGTTCCATGACCGAGTACGCGGACTTTCCAACGCCTGTGTCCATGAACAACTTTATAATTTCCCGAGCGCCGACCGCGCGCCCGTTGATAAAATATTCGTTTTCTCCGGAGCGGTAGAGCCGCCGCTTTATTGCAATTTCGGACTCTTCAAGCGGCAAAAGTCCATTTTCGTTGCTCATTGTAAGCGTAACTTCGGCAACGTTTAAGGCGGCTCTCCTCTCGGTTCCGTTGAATATAACATCTTCTTTGTGCTCGGCGCGTAAGTTTTTCGTTCTATTTTCCGCCAAAACCCATTTTACGGCATCAACAACGTTGCTTTTTCCACAGCCGTTCGGTCCTAAAAGCGCGGTAATTCCGTCTGCAAAGTCAATATGTGTACGGTCTGCAAAAGATTTGAATCCGAATATGTCAAGACTTTTTAAAAACACGAAAATCCGCCTTTACTCAAACTAATTGGGCGGAGTATAACGATTTGGGGACGTGTTTTCAACAATGGCGGCGGAAAGAGCGGTAAAACCCCATATTTGAAAGATAGAACGAGGTGCCGGCCGCCTGAGAATATCCACCGCCTTGCAGGACTATGAATATTCTCGCAGAAAAAGGGAATTTGGCAAGGACAGATTTTTTATCGATATAACACAGGGGGAGGAGATTCTGCAAGATAATTTTCGATTATCGATTTTATTTCTTTCAAGAGTTCGCAGGCATTTTTATCTTCGAGGTAATCGACAGAAGGATTTTCAGAAAATAAAAGAGCCGGATGTATTTTAAAAACTTCTGACATTTTTATAATCAAATCAAAAGACGGTTTTGCAATTCCGCATTCAATATTTCCGATTGTACCGGTCGCTACATCACACAACTCTGCAAAATATGACTGGGAAAATCCGCTTTTTATTCTGAACTTTTTGACATTTGCAACAAATTCCTGCTGATATCTATGCATACTCTCAGTATAAAATGATGTTTTTGTGTTTGACATAATATTTAATTGATAATATGCTGATAAAATCAATTAGATTGATAAAGGCTCAATAAATCATTCTATGAGGAGGTTTTACTATGAAAACACTGTCAGAAAAGACGGATAATTTTATTGTTGCAATCCTTTCTGCAACGGCACTTGCTTTTATCGCCATGTGCACGATTTTTTGCATTCTGCTGGTAAAAAACGGCGAAGGCGGGAAACCCTTTTTTGCTTCGGAAGTCGCAGTCTTTCTTGCCTTTTTAGGCCTTGCATTCGGGATTGCAGTCGGCTCTCCATTCCTTTTGACAAGAGAAAAAGTTAAACGCACGCTCAACAATTACGTCAAAAACGAATATAAACTTGATATTTTGACTGCTGCAGAAGAAGTAAGCAAACTTGACGCGCACCTTTCCCGTATAACCGCCTTTCAACTGCTTGAAAAAGGCTATTTTTACTGGGCAATCGGCTGGGCGTTCCGTTCACTCAAACGATATGCGGAACTCGATGAAAATTATGAGTCAATCTACGGCGAATTTCCGCGCTTTATTTTTAAGGAAATCATCATCAAAGCCTTTGAACGCGCAGAAACGCAAAAAGACGGAGCCGAAGAGCGCTTTCAAGACAATTCGCTGTATTCGTCCGATAAAAACACGGACGAAGCGTTCCGCATAAAACTCCGCGCCGTAAAAGACTATGTAGACTTTAAATACATTATAAAAGGTTCCGTCCCGAACGCGGACGCGCAAAGAAATCAAAATACTATATACGGTAAACTCCTTGCCCAAACGGAAGGCTTTATGCGCACCCTTCTGCTTGAATTGTACAAGAAGACGGAAGACTATGAGTGCGATATCGATAAAAAAATATTTGAAATTTCCCGCTATAAAGGCGAATTGAACGAACTCCGCTCATTTTTCTACCGGCACATCTGGAACCGCCTTGACTTTACTTCCGTCACAGAGAATGCGGAGTTTCAAAAATACGCAAAAAGAATCCGCAAAGAATTCAGAATAAAGCAGAAAAAATAAATTTTTAAGGAGATACGAAAGATGAAATTGTTAAAAAATTTAATTGCAGTAGCATTCTGTCTTGCCGCAGTCGGTGCGTATGCGGCACCAAAAACCGTTGTTGTCGTTCCCTTTGATGTTGTTGGTAATGCCGTAACAGCGGAGGAAGTTGAAGCACTTACTGAACTGTATTCAAGTTCTCTTGCCGATACGGGAAAAGTGAATGTTGTAGACAGGACAAACCTTGATAAACTGATGGCGGAAATGAAATTCCAAAGCAGCGACTGGTCAAATCCTGAAAAAACGGCACAACTGGGACAAGCCGCCAATGCGCAGATTATCAGCCGCGGAAAAATCATGAAACTCGGTACTACCTACTATCTTTCTGCAAGTTTTATCGACATAAAGACAGCAGTAGTGGTTGCCTCTGCAAAAATAAAAGGAGAGTATATCTCTGGATTTATTAATAATTTTAATGACTTTTCACAAGAGCTTGTAGATAATATTACGTGGCATAAGTGGGGTAAAGGTCCCGGCGGCGGTACAATTTTTTATATTGAGGGAAATAAAGCGATTGAAATAAGCGAAATTTTAGGTTCGGGAACATGGAATAAAGCAATCTCTGCATGCCGTTCCTACCACGGCGGCGAATACGATGATTGGCATTTGCCGACAATACAAGAACTTGAACTCAGATATCCTAATAGTCATTCATGGAAAGAGGGGTATGAAGGATATTGGTCTTCCACTGGGGACTATGATGAAGCTAAAATACGCTATCATGTCTCATACGGGTATTGGGATACTTATTCTAGGTCTAAGTCTGGGTCTTACTCCTACTGCGCCGTGCGTTCGTTTAATCCAAACACGGTAGAACATCCGTAGGCTTTTCACCTTTTGGGGCAGGGGTATATAGGAGTTATACACATGAAAAAATCAATTTTTGCGGCGGTGCTGTCCGCCCTCGTTTCTCTTTCGCTTGCCGCGCAAACGGTTGCCGTCTTCGATTTCGATTGCGATGACCCGGATTTTAAAGAAGACGTTTCCGTTATGACCGACCTCCTCGTGCATGAGTTGGTCAAAGCCGGAGACGTTACCGTCGTTGAGCGCAAAAAGATGGATAAAATCATGGCGGAATACGCTTTTCAGGCAAACCCGTATGTGGATATTTCCGGCGCAAAAAAACTCGGCAAGGGCGCGGGCTCGGACTGTATAATCGTCGGCTCCATCGCTTCTCTCGGCTGCCCGCTCTACGTTACCGCGCGCATGATAGACGTGGAAAAAGGAACGATTATCCATTCGGCAAAGATGACGCTGAACTTTTGGAGCGATTACGAGCAAAAACTGCCCGTCTTTGCCGCCGAGTGCGTCAAAAAAATGCCCGTCCCGAACCTTTTTACCGGCGTATGGTCGGGCAGCATTTCCACCGACGAATTTGACGACAATTACGAAATCCGCTTCGGCGAAAAATCCAAATGCGCCGTCAAAGTAACTTCCGTAGACGCATCAGGCTCTGAAACCGTGCAGGAAGGAATCGGCACCTATTCGTATTCTGGCGACTCCCTATCAGGCGGCAAAATGTTCCGCCTTAACGTCGCCTTTAAAGGCGCAAAAATCCCGCGTCTTCGCAAAATAGAATGGGCGTATCCGGTCAGCATGAACGCGCAAAAAAACGAGTTCAGCATAAACGTCCGCCCAACGCCCAAAAACGACACGCTGGTACGCCTTACGCTCAATAAAGAGGAATAAATGCCGCGTACGGAAAAAGCGGGATTCATAAATACAACAGATTGCCCGTCCGCTACGAGTTCCCATTTGGCAAACTCGCGGGAAATAAAGTTTTTCGGCAGCCGCAGCGCTGTTCCGCAAACTCAGTTTTCCTCAAGGAAAACTTATGCAGGCGGTAAAGCAATGTTCTTCTTTGAACGCCGAAACGGGAATGCCGCGCGAGCGCAAGTACCGTTTCCATAAGGCTTGGGAATGCAAACGTTCGCGGGAAAAAGTTCCGTCTTGCCTTTTAAGCGTCTTTTTCCCGCCCGCTAAAGTCTTATTTTCACCGCCTGCACCTTATCCAAGAATAAAGCGCAGCACGTCTTCCGTGTTCATCGCGATTTTTTCCGCTCCGCACGTACGTAAAAAATCCTTGCCGCGAAAGCCCCAGTCAACGCCGATAAAGTCCAGTCCCGCATTACGCGCTGTTTCAAAATCCACGTCGGAGTCCCCGATGTAAACCGCTTCATGTTTGGGAACGCCCAGCTGCCGTAAAATCTCGTTGACGGAGTCCGGCGCAGGCTTTTTTGCAATACCTTCTTTTTCGCCGACGGCACAGTCAAAAAGATTAGGAAAATACCGTTCGCAGAGGATTTGCACGGCGGCGTCCGCTTTATTCGAATTGACGGCGGTTTTTAGTCCCGCTTCCTTCAAATTTTTAAGCAGCGATTCGATTCCGTCATACGGTTTAGTCGCAATTTCGCAGTGCGTTTTGTAATAGTCAATAAAATCGACAAAAATCGCATTGACTGTCGAAGACGTAGTGCCGACAGGAACAGCGCGCTCGATAAGTTTTTGGATTCCGTTGCCCACAAAACGCCGTATTTCTTCAATTGTGCGCACAGGCATTCCGTTTTTGCATAGTTCATAATTCATCGCATTCGCTAAGTCCGAAAGCGTGTCCAAAATAGTTCCGTCCATATCGAAAACGGCAGCCTTATATTTCATCGTTTCTCCTCATTTTCGCTTCCGCGCAGATTCAAAAAGTAAAACAGCCCGCCGACAAAAAACGCCCCTCCTGTAATATTGCCGAGCGTTACCGGCACAAGATTTTTGACTGCAAAGGCGCTCCACGAAAGTCCCTCAGCAGAAATCTTGAACAGAGAGCGGGCAAAAATGCCTGCGGGAATAAAATACATATTTGCAACGGAGTGCTCAAAACCGCACAAAACGAAGAGCGCGACGGGTAAAAAGAGCGCGGGGATTTTGCCTGCAAGGTCATCGGAGGCGAATGACATCCAAACGGCGGTGCAGACCATAATATTGCAAAGAACGCCGCGCAAAAACGCGTCCGTAAAACTCAAATTCACTTTTGAAAGCGCGGTAAAAACCGTATTTTCCTCAAGAGGAATGCTGGACGGAGCGCATGAACGGCTGAGGCAGACAAGCAAGGCGACAAGAAGGCTGCCTGCAAAGTTTCCTGCGTAGGAAAAAAGCCAGTTTTTTATAAGCGCCGCGGGTTTGATTTTTCCTGCAAGCGTCGGAATGATTAAAAGGCAGTTTCCGGTGAACAATTCTGCGCCCGTAACGACGACCATCGTCAGACCGACTGGAAAAACGCAAGCGGCCGCGAGCCGACCGCCGCCCCCGCACGACGCGACCGCGCTTCCAAACGCGCCGAGCGCAATAAATATTCCAGCAAAAATACCGAGCACAAACAGTTTCCCTCCCGGCATACGGCTTTTGCCTCCCCCGCAGCGCAATATTTTTGCGCAATTTCAAACGGTGTTTTCATTCGTCCTCCGTTTTCTTCTATAAAGTAAACACTCCCACTTTGAAGCCATACTATACAGAAAAAAACAAGATGCTGCCATTCGCACCAAAATGAAAAACTCAGAATGGAAAAAACGACAGATGAAAAAGACGAGACGGCAGGGTGCAGCAGGCACGGCTTTAGCGGTCAAAATGCTATGCCGCCTGCACACGGTTTTGGCACCTCCGCTTTGACAAGACGTTTTTATAAAGTTTATTTCATTTATGAAAGAATCCAACTAGTCTGACGTTCTATTTATCCTTGACAATCAAACGGCACTCTTTTATAAAGAAGGCGTAATTCTGAATCGGGACTCACTAAAAGCGATTATTGATATAGGGAAATCTCTAAAAAACTACTCTAAAGAATATAGAGTCTGAAAATTGGTATAAACCATTTGGCACATTGTTTTCAAATAAAATTGAGAACCTGAAAGCTGATACGCTCTTCATTTATATCAATAGCATATCAGCAATAACATATGTGATTCGTCTTACGAGCATTATGAACAAATTCGATATGCCCAGAGAATTTATAATTATTATTTTAAAGTAATATAGGTTTGTAGCGGTGAAGAAAATTCGAGTACAGAGAACGATTGATTGAGCATTGTCTAATCAATATGGGTATGCACAAGCTCCTATTTTTCTTCATCACAATACACTTTATAGAAGTTACCTTTTTTGTCCGTACATTGTTCAATGTTTTGGCGGTTTACTGAAATAACAATTTGGATTTTTTTATCCAACTGAATAACCCGCCTGAATGACCGTTATTGTCTTTTCGCGCTGACATTGGAAATAGGAAAGTTATCATCTATTGAAATGCCTGTTTCATCTTTGTTAATAATTAGTTTTATGCATTCCAAAATTTAATATCTTGTTCTTTACAATCCTTCTTTTCCCATAGTATACATACATTATGTCTTGCTCTTGTTAGTGCAACATATAAACGCGAACGAGTTGTTGCTTTTAATGAATATGAATGATCTTCTATCCATTCGCATATATGTTTCGTTGGATAAATCAAAACATTATCGAATGTAAGTCCTTTAGAATCACCAAAATTATAGGCTGGATAGTCTGCATTATATTTAGATTTACGGTCATATCTTAGTTGTACGGCATTAAAATCTTTTAAGTATTTATCAATATCAGATATTTTTATCAGAAATACACCTTGCTTTGTATTTTTCTCATCACATCTTGATATAGTTTTTGGGAAAGTTTTATTTAGTTTAGAAGCATATTCACATATTTCTTTATTGCACCGAAACGAAACATTTAATGTTGTCTCATCAACCTTTACAATATCGCTATGGTCATTGAGAAAATTTATAATTTTATCAAATTGATACTTTGCATTTTTTCTCTCGTGATGAGTTAAATAAATTGCCTGTCTTGGATCTCCCGCAAGGATAATGTTTGACTTTGATTTAAATAATAGCTCGATTATATCTAAATCATATCCGGCTAAGTCTTGTAATTCATCAATGTAAATATTGGGGAAGAGTTCTGTTATTCTATTAATTACTTTGCCATGAGATTCTTTGTTGCATCTTATAACAAATTTAGAAAGTTTATCAGAATATATCTTTTGCGAATCTGTTAAATAATGTTGCAACGCCATTTTTTCGCTTACATATTTTGCAGACATAGAATTTACAAGAATCAAACCATTAATATCAATATCCCTAAATACAGGAGAAAGGTAATCTTGATACGGTTTTACTCCATGCTGTATAAGAAATGTGAACCATGTTTGTACCGTTACATTCTTAGGAATGCACGCATTTCTTTGATAAAATTTCTTTTTTATTTCCTCTTCATTAGCAGTTGTATAGGTTAATAACAAAACCCGTTCTGTTTTTGCTTTTTCCAATGCTGTTTCTACCAGCTTTGTCGTCTTACCGGAACCTGCAGCAGCTATATAAGCAATATTTTTACTCATGACATATCCATTCAATACATTCATTGATATAATCAGGATAACAGAAATTTTCATTAGATTCAAAAACTTTCAACGCCCAATAAGTTTTGTTTTTTTGTAAATATTCGGATAAATCTTGTATCGTTATATTTGGAAATAATTTGCCTAATTTCTGCTCATTTTCTAAGTTACATTGAATAAAACTGGGTTCCAGAGTATTTTGATTATTATCGCGATTTGAAAAAATTTGAATAGTGGAGCAATTTTCATATTTCTTGTATCTCTCAGCTATGTTTTTTTGATAATCACCATCATTATCAGTTACAACAGCAACTTTTATATTTAATTTTTCTGCTAATTCCAAAAATCTTGGAGCAGACAATCCAACTGATATGACATCAATTCCTGATTCTATCGGTAATCTTTTATAGTTCACCAAAAAACATTTTTGCACAATTAACTCATCTGATGGACCTTCCACTAAAATACATTTCTGAGCTAATAATAACCGAAGTGTATTATAACCGGGTAATTTTGAAAAATAGCTTTGTGTTTCATCAGTCAATTCTTCAAATTTAAGTATCTTTTTATCATGAATAAATAAAAGATTTTTCAATCCCAATTTATTCGCAACAAAACTACTGTGAGTTGTGATTATAAGTTGTTTTTCTAAATGCTTTTCTACAATATTTTTTAATAATATATTCAGATTTATATGTGATAGATGGTTTTCAGGTTCTTCAAGTAAAAGAAGGTTAGAAATATCATTGCGGACATTTGCTAAGGCTAAACTTGTTTTTACAATACACTGTTCCCCTTGCCCGATTTGATGAAAAGGTATCTCATTAAAATAAGTTGTAAGAATATTTTCCCAAGCATTGATATCTGCCGTGTTTACAGATATAGCTATCTCTTTAGCTGATATTTTTGCCATACGACTTATTTTTGTATTTATTGACTGCAAGGCTTCTTTATCTTTGAATTCATTTTTTAATTTTCTATAAGCCTGTGTTATTGCTATTTTTTCATTTTCTTCTAACTGTTCTGTAATGATCCGTGAAATATAGAAATCAGAACCATTGCGGTACTTAGCACTAGAAGAATTTATCATATTCGGTTTCAGAGGGATAGAACGAGCTGTAATAGTATCTCGGTTAAAACCCGACCAAGTTATTTCATAGTATTCGATAGGTAAGTTTGAAATACTTTCTTTTATTAATGTTTCATATTCAGCTTGAAATTTTTTATCAAATGCAATCTTCAATTTTACACCGACTTTTTCGCCACCTTCGGAATGACCAGTTCCCTTTAATTTGCTAAAATCAGCATTATCTTTTTCATCGTTATCAAGATAAACTTCTAATAATATATGCGGAGGTTCTATAGGTGTACCCGTTTCGAATGCCTGTAAATACTTATGAACAGCATTATAATTAAAGAGATGTTCTGTCAATTCATTTTTTAAATACCTGCCATGTAATAAGCCTGATAAACAAAGATTTATTGCCTCTAAAATTGTAGATTTACCGGCTTCATTATTTCCGACAATAATATTTACATTTTTTTGAAACTCAATAGTAAGAGTTTCAAAACATTTATAATTTTCAATATGCAGCTTACTAATATATATCATGGTATCGACTTCTCCTTCTTTTCATAGTTATATCAGTTCCCTCCATCACAACCATTTATCCAATATCATTTTTTTCTTGTCTGCACAAGCGGACAGCACCGATTTTGCAGAAACAATCTCGGCTTCATAAGCTTCTATTTCCTGTACAATGCGCTGCTGCTCCTCAAGAGAAGGCACAGGGATTGAAAAATTTAAAATATGATTTTTATCTCCTCTGGGCATTTTTACTCCTCGTACATTTTTCATAATATATTCAAAAAATGCATTCTGCTTCATAGCATAATATATATAACGTGCATTTATTCCTGAAATTGGGCGGAAAACCAGTACATCTGGGGAGCATCCTCCTTTTTTGTTCGAAAACCAAATTTTTTTAAGATATGGCCGAATATTAGAAACTAAAATATCATTTTCTGCATATTCAATTACGC
Source organism: uncultured Treponema sp. (assembly GCA_963539635.1). Classification (GTDB taxonomy): domain Bacteria; phylum Spirochaetota; class Spirochaetia; order Treponematales; family Treponemataceae; genus Treponema_D. The sequence continues at coordinate 831 of CAUTOZ010000045.1, read as the reverse complement.
TATCTATATTAGGTTCACCACTGTACACACAAATACCGTCACAATTCTGTAGTATATTATCTGTACTAATATAATCTTCTAAATTGATTGCTGAGAATTGTATCCTTTTGGTTGTATATGGGGCGATTATTTTTAACCGTGCTAGTTCCCCTTTTACTTCACTCATCAGTTTTTCAATCTTCCGTTTATTTTCTTCAATAGCATATTGAGCAGTACTGTACTCTTCATCGACTTTTTCACATTCATCAACAATGTGTTGTTGGATATCCAGAGGGGGAAACGGAACTTTTATATTTTTAAGATTAGTGCTATTTAATCCTCCTTGTGCCGAACCGGTAATATTTTCTTTTAATAAATTTTGACCTATATCTGAATAGAGAATATTAAAAAGGTATTTTTGTGTTTCCAATTCTTTACACCGGATAATATACACATGCTCATTTATCATAGCGGATTTTCCGAGCAATTCATTTCTTACCAGTGCAACTTTACCTGTTAATGCTCCATCTTTACAAATGAGCAAATCAGTTTTCTTTAATTTTCCTCGAAGAGCTTGATTATAAAAATCAATAGTAACATATTTAAGGGAAGATAAATTCAAATAACCTGATTTATTATCGATATGTTCTCCCCCAAGCGATAATGCTCCTTCCTCAATCCTTCCAACACCGCCAGCCGGACGTGAACCTGTTTCTATCAGTGATACTATCTCTCCCAACTTTACCAGCGGATACTTACTCTTTATTTCACTTTTTTTATCTGCGGTGAGTTTAAGAGCTTTATCAAACTTTACTCGGTTAAAATCAAGCATAAAGTGTAAAGGGATGAGCG
>CAUTOZ010000044.1:0-19832 GCA_963539635.1 uncultured Treponema sp. | reverse complement strand
CGATGGAAGTTAAAAACGGCTCGGAAGAAATGCTTGTCGGCGGCAAAGGCGTCGCCAACGAAATGCGGAAGTTAGACCAGTTGACGGCGGTCATCAAAGACTCGATGAACGAGATGGCGGCAGGCGTACAGCAGATTAACAACGCCGTGCAGGAAGTCAACGATTTGGCGCGGAAAAACAAGGATAGTATAGAGGGGCTGGCGGAGGAAGTCGAGAAGTTTCGGGTTTAACAGGGGAATTAGGAGTGCGTAATGCGGAGTTTTCTTCCGCGTTATAAAGTTGTATTTTCCGATGATATTTTTTTATGTGGGCGATGAAAAACCTATTTGAAAGACACGACGTAGTTTCAGACCGGCGGCGATAGTCAGCGGTACCTTGTCGTTGCACGAATATGTCTTGTCCGTGGAGCCGCATCTCTGTAAGACACCGTTTTCCGCGAGTTTTGCACCGGCAAAACTCGTGCGGGCGGAACAACGTTAAATCTTTCAAACATCTTTCTCTGCCGCCCGCAGATTAACCGCGCGGTGCAGGAGGTTAACGACTTAGCGCGGAAGAATAAGGATAGTATTGAGGGGCTTGCGGAGGAAGTCGGGAAGTTTAGGGTCTAATGGGGAATGCGTAATGGATAATTGGCGTGCGGGCGGTAAAAACGGTGTTTGAACGAGATAACGGAGTTGTCGCCCACTTGAGAAATGGAGTTTTAGGGGTAGTGCCGTCGTCGAGAAGGTGTACTTTCCGATGGTCTTTTTTATGGGACGGAGGGGAGTTGTTTTTCCGTGAAGAATAGCCTTGTCTGTGGTACAGGCTGCTTTTGCTTTCGGCAGAGGAGGTTTGAGCGGTAGGAGCAGCGGTAAATTCATCAAGTACTGCAATCTCACTAAATACGGCTTTCATCACAAGTTTTCAGTCAAACAAATTTGCTGCCCCTTTAACTCCGGCTAAAACCTCAAACAGGAGTCTCCCGCTCGTCAGCAATATTCACCTGCAAATATCCAGCGGTCTGCCTCCCCTGTTAAGTCTGTCATGCGGCGTTTTTCATTCGCTTGTTTTTTATTCCGTATTCACATAAAAAAAGACCGCATTACTATCTTCGTCGCGGACGCCTTTTAAGCCTCGTAGTTCTTTAATAAGTTCGGGTTCAATTGAAATGACGGTATGAAAGTGCCCTTTTGATGCAAGCGCCTTATTTACAATCAACTTATCTTTCTCTGCAATCGTTTGCAGACGACAGGCAAGATTTATGCCGTAGCCGAAATAGTCTCGGTATTTGAGCGAAGACATTTCTGCAGAAATCTCATACTTATAAATGACTTCCTGTACCAATGCACCGCCAAGCCCCAGTTCAGGATAGGTCTTAAACAAATCTTCGTTGGCAAAACTCAAATACGAATTAAAAACCGTCAAAGCTTCCGCAACAGCCGCAGGAGTCGCTTGATCCCAGATGACCAGAGCGCCGTCGCCGAGCAATTTATAATACGAACAATTTGTGCCGAATTGATTGACGCATGATAAAAAATTTGACGTAAACGAGGTAAGCATATCAAATACGGTTTGTTCTTTGTGTTTGCATAAAAAGTTACTGAAATTCCGAATGTCGAGGCAGAGAATGAGCGCTTCAGGTTTTGTTTCACCGAGGTAGACGTTATCAAAAATATCCACCGGCATTTTTTTAAGTCCCTTGAGGACAGAACTATCAAGTTCTACATTACCATTTTCTTTAAATCCCAAGCCGAGCCGCCGGAAGTCATCACTTTTCATGGCGACAGTATACAATATATGGACTTTATTAGGAATAAAAAGGACTAAAAATCTGCACCGCCGTATGCTTCAATCCTTGCCGCAGAGTTTTGAATATTCGCTGCCGCCTTAGTCCCCAGTGCACCGTCAATCAACAACTTAACCGCAGAGCAGCGAGATATGTCGTTTTCGTAAGAGAAAGCAACTGGATTCCTTCCCTTATTTCGACTCAAGAAGTATCGAAGTATTAAACCCGCCGCACAAATAAAAAAAGCGTCCCCGTTTTCAGGAGACGCTTTATAAGTCTAAAAACTCATTTTAGCCCAATTCGGCAAAGAACTTAATTGTTCTGACCATCTGCGAGGTGTAGGAGTTTTCGTTGTCGTACCACGATACGACCTGTACTTGATACAAATCATCGCCGATTTTAGAAACCATCGTCTGCGTCGCGTCGAACAGCGAGCCGAATTTCATGCCGATAACGTCGGATGAAACGATTTCATCTTCCGTATAGCCGAAAGATTCGGAGGATGCGGCTTTCATCGCAGCATTGATTGCGTCTTTCGTTACGTCTTTTGCTTTTACAACGGCAGTCAAAATCGTCGTTGAGCCGGTCGGAACGGGAACGCGCTGTGCGGAACCGATGAGTTTTCCATTTAATTCGGGGATTACAAGACCGATTGCCTTTGCCGCTCCTGTTGAATTGGGAACGATATTTTGCGCGCCTGCGCGTGAGCGGCGGAGATCGCCTTTGCGGTGCGGACCGTCAAGAATCATCTGGTCGCCTGTGTATGCGTGGATTGTAGACATAATGCCGCTCTGAATCGGCGCAAAGTCGTTAAGCGCTTTTGCCATCGGAGCAAGGCAGTTCGTCGTGCAGGACGCGGCTGAAATGATTTTATCTTCTTTTTTAAGCGTGTTGTGGTTTACATTGAATACGACTGTCGGCAAATCGTTTCCAGCGGGAGCGGAAATAACGACTTTCTTTGCGCCGGCGTCGATGTGCGCCTGCGATTTCGCTTTTGAAACGTAGAAGCCCGTGCATTCAAGGACGACATCCACGCCGATTTTTCCCCACGGAAGTTCCGCTGCATTCGCCTTTGCATAGATTGTAATTTCTTTTCCGTCAACGGTGATGGAGCCGGGAACTTTTACAGTCTTGCCGTCGTCTTCCATTACAGGTTCTTTTGAGGCAACTTTGTGCGCTCCGTCCCCGAATCTGCCGCAAAAACCGCCCTGTGCAGTATCGTATTTCAAAAGATGAGCAAGCATCTTGGGGCTGGTAAGATCGTTGATTGCGACAACTTCATATCCGTCCGCGCCGAACATCTGGCGGAATGCAAGACGCCCAATGCGTCCAAAACCGTTAATAGCAACTTTAACCATAGTGAGTTCACTCCTTGAGAATTGAATTTAAAATTATTCTAGGAGTAATAAGGACAATTGTCAATTAAAGAAATAACAAAGTGTTAGAGGGACTGGATAAGTTAGACCTAAGCAAAAGGAAAATTTATTTTAAGTTTTCGCGCTCTTCGCTTTCCTAAAACTCTCTCCGCCCCATAGACGCCGCCAGAAAAAAACGCCTCTCCCGCGATTTCAAATTCTTCCTGCCGCGTCTTCTCTGCGTTCCCGCCGCCCGCCGAACTCCATTTTCCCATCGAATTTATCCACAGAGGTTTTTGCCTCAGGTAAAACTTCTGTGGATAAACTCGCATTTGGCGGCACCCCCGTTATGTCATTCAGACACCATAGTAACCGCCCAATATTTTCATTATACTCCGCTCTTGTGAAAACTCTTGACGATGAAACGATTATAATCCGCGGGGCGCGAGAACATAACTTAAAAAATATTGATGTTGATATTCCAAGAAATAAACTGGTTGTCATTTCGGGGCTGTCCGGCTCCGGAAAAAGTTCCCTTGCTTTCGATACGCTGTTTGCAGAAGGGCAGCGGCGTTATATGGAAAGCCTTTCTGCCTATGCGCGACAGTTTTTGGGCAGCATGGATAAGCCCGATGTCGATATGATAGAAGGTTTGTCTCCCGCAATTTCAATCGAACAAAAGTCTACGAATAAAAATCCCCGCTCTACAGTCGGTACTATCACTGAAATTTACGATTATTACCGTCTGCTGTTTGCGCGGACGGGAAAAGCGCATTGTCCGTCATGCGGGCGTGAAATCGAAGAGCAGAGCGTCGACCAAATCATAGATTCTATTATGGAATGGCAGGACGGAACGAAGATTCAAGTGCTTGCGCCGGTTGTGCGCGGCAAAAAGGGCGAACATCAAAAGATTATAGACGATGCTAAAAAAGCGGGATTTGCACGTGCTCGCATTGACGGCGTTATGGCGTCGCTTGAAGATACGATTAAACTCGATAAACAAAAAAAGCACACGATAGAAATCGTTATCGACCGCATTATTTTAAGCGCGGACGTGCGTAAGCGTCTTGCCGACTCCGTAGAAACGGCTCTTGAAAGCGCAGGTGGCATTATCACCGTTACAAAGCAGGGCGAAAACGGCGAAGAAGAAGTTTTTTTCAGTCAAAAGAACGCCTGTCCTGACTGCGGTATTTCCATTCCCGAATTGCAGCCCCGCCTGTTCAGCTTTAACAATCCGTTCGGCGCGTGTCCTGAATGCACCGGTCTCGGCGAAAAAATGGAATACGACAAAGCGCTGATTGCGCCGGATGAAAATCTTTCGTTTAATGAAGGCGCGCTTGCTCCGTATAATCCCGGAAGCGCGTGGAACCGCAGTATGTTCGAAGCGGTTTTTCAAGCTGCCGGCGCGGATATTGAAACGCCTCTAAAAGATTTGGACAAAAAACAGCAGGATTTCCTCTGGAACGGAGATGCGAATAAAAATATCCGCTGGGTCTACCACAAGCAAAGCGGCGAAGGGCAGAGCACGTACAATCGTCCGTGGATTGGGATTTTTGCCGATATGCGCCGCCGCTATCAGGAATCGTGGGGCGACAGCATGAAAACGAGCCTTGAAAAATACATGACGCACAGAGCGTGCGCCGCCTGCCGCGGAAAGCGTCTCCGCCCCGAAGCGCTCGGCGTTACCGTCGGCGGAAAAAATATTTACGATTTGACTTTTCTGTCTGTCGCAGATTCCATTGAATTTTTCGACACGCTCGAACTTTCCGAGTCGCAGCAAAAAATCGCGTCGCAGGTTCTGAAAGAAATAAAATCCCGCTTGAAATTCCTCAAAGACGTGGGACTGGACTATTTGACGCTTGAACGTGCTGCGGAAACGCTTTCCGGCGGGGAAGCGCAGCGCATTCGTCTTGCGACGCAAATCGGCTCAAGTCTTGTCGGCGTTATGTACATTTTGGATGAGCCTTCAATCGGACTGCACCAGCGCGACAATCAAAAACTCATCGACACGCTCACCTATCTCCGCGATCAAGGGAATTCCGTTATTGTCGTAGAGCATGACGAGCAGACGCTCCGCACGGCGGATTATCTTATCGATTTAGGTCCCGGGGCAGGCGTACACGGCGGGACGGTAACTGCGGCGGGAACGCCGGAAGAAGTTATGCGCGTCAGCGAAAGTTTGACCGGTCAATATCTTGCAGGAACGCTCCGCATGGCGCTGCCTGAAAAAAGGCGCAAAGGAAACGGATGTTCTATAAAATTGACCGGCGTAACCGAACACAATCTTAAAAATGTCGGAATCGAGGTAAAACTCGGCACGTTTACATGCATTACCGGTGTGTCCGGTTCCGGTAAGTCCACTTTAATGAGCGACGTTTTGTATCCCGCGCTCAGCAACAAAGTTATGCGCACCAATTATCCTGTCGGCAAATACAAAAAACTTTCCGGCTTTGAAAATATCGATAAAGTCATCAATATTGACCAAAGTCCCATCGGGCGAACTCCGCGCTCAAATCCTGCGACGTACGTGGGCGTTTTTACCGCAATCCGCGATTTGTTTGCGAGTATGCCCGAAGCAAAGGCGAACGGCTGGAGCGCAGGTCGGTTCAGTTTTAACGTCAAAGGCGGACGGTGCGAAAACTGTCAAGGTTCGGGCACAATTACCATCGAAATGAATTTTTTGCCGGACGTTTATATTCAATGCGATGTGTGCGGAGGCAAACGCTTTAACCGCGAAACGCTCGGCGTTCTGTACAAGGGAAAGTCAATCAACGATGTCCTTAACATGACGATTGAAGAAGCCTGTTCATTTTTTGCTTCCATTCCACACATCGCTCGTAAACTTGAAACGCTCAACTCCGTAGGACTCGGTTACATTCAACTTGGACAGTCGGCATTGACGCTTTCCGGCGGCGAAGCGCAGCGCGTCAAACTTGCAAATGAGCTTGCGCGTGTTTCGACCGGCAAGACGCTCTATATTATGGACGAGCCGACGACGGGACTTCACTTTGCAGACGTAAAACAGCTTATGGAAGTCATACAGCGGCTTGTCAATCAGGGAAACACCGTCCTCATGATTGAGCACAACCTCGATGTCATCTGCCAAGCGGATTACATAATCGACTTGGGACCGGAAGGCGGTTTTCGCGGCGGGAACATTATTGCGCGCGGCACGCCTGAAGAAGTTTCGGAAAACAAAGATTCGTTTACCGGCTCTTTTGTCCGGGATTTGCTTGAACGCGAACGCTCTCGGGGCTGACATTTCTTTTAAAAGATGAAAAAGTTTTTGCGCGTACAAAAATTGTTTCTTGCCGCATTATGTCTCTGTGTTCTTTCGCCCCTTGTCTTTGCGGAAAAGAAAAACGCAGAAACGGAAGCGAAGCGCACCGTCATCACGATAGAAAACGCGCGCACAACGCAATACGAAAAAGATAAAGATACGGGACACGACGTTATTATTTTGAACGGAGACGTAAAAGTTTCGGTGGAAAGCGGGAGTGCAAAAAACGTTATCAGCGCGGATTTTATCCGCTACGACCGCGTTTCTGAAATGATTTACGCTTCAGGCAACGTAAGCCTTGAGCAAACGACGGAAAATTCAGGCGGGCAGACCGTAACCGCACTTTCGCTCATGTTTAATACGTCCACGCTTGAAGGCGTTTTTGACGACGGGCGCGTTGTTCAAACAAAATCGGATGCACTCAATCTGCCTTCCGGTTCGACTCTCATCGTTGCAAGCGATATTTTCGGCAGGAGCGAATCGAACACGATTGCGTTTAAAAACGGAAGTCTTACTTTCAGTGATGCCGAAGACCCGTACTGGCACATCGACGCAAGCCGAATTTGGCTTTTGCCCGGCGGCGAGTTTGCGTTTTTCAATGCGCTCTTGTACGTCGGCGTGGTGCCGGTTATGTATTTTCCGGCATTTTACTATCCCAAAGACGAGCTTATTTTTAATCCGGTTTTCGGCTATCGGCAGCGCGAGGGGTATTTTATTCAGACGACTGCATATCTATATGGAAGAAAACCGCTTGAAAGTCCCAAAAAGACCGATTCGAAGGACTCGAATGAAAGCGACAATTCGGAAAAACTGAAAGCATTGTTCAATTTTGTGCGTCCGTCAGTCCTCAAGGAACAAAAAATCGAAGGTCTTATCCTGCATAATCTTGATGCGGACTACAAAGGAAACACGACCAATTATTTTAAAATTATGGGCGACTATTATTCAAATCTCGGAATAATGGTGGGACTTGACGGCGTGTACAAACCCAAAAAGTACGTTACGGATATCGAACTCGGCGCGCAGTTCGGATTTTCTAATACGGTGTTTAAAGACGGCGGCGACTATTTGCCCTATACGCGGGCGGGCAAAAAGATTCAAGACAAGTCCAATCTCGCAGGATTTGCCGCTCCGTTCCGCTACAGCGGACAGTTAAAATTTGGCATCAATAGGCCGTTTTCTCTCTCTCTTTCGCTTCCTGTCTATTCCGACCCCTATTTTTCGGATGACTTTTCAGAGCGCGAAGAGACGATGGACTGGATAAGTTATGCGACTGAAAGCGCCGGTTCCCAAAAAGAAAAAACGGTGCGCGAAATATCATCGTTTACATGGAACATGAATGGCTCGTATTCGGCAAACCTGCCTGCCGCAGTCAAACCGTATCTTTCATCGCTTTCGATGAATTTAACGTCGTCGCTCGCCTTTTCATCGATTACTGCAAAGGATATGTCGAACTCCGATGTTGGTCCGGCGGATTTTGCCGCGTGGAAGACGTATTCTCCAGAGCGGAAGTTTTATTATCCGTCGCAAATTACGCCGGCAAATATTTCCGCGACAATCGGCGGCACGATATTTAGTTATCCGCCGGAAGCGCGGCCTGCCGTTTCAAAATCCGTTGAATTTGCAGCCCCTCTCTCCACTCCCGATGAATTTTTAACCGATGAAGAAAAACTGCGCCGCCAAACGGAAAAAGAGACTGCCGGCGTGGAAAAAGACAGCAAGGCGGACGGCGAAAGAAGCAGCGATGAGGAGAAAAAAGCGTCCGGTGAGGGAGCGGCGGCAAAAGACACTGCGGGGACAAAAGCGCAAGAAAAGGATGTGCAAGACGGTAAGAAGACTGCGGACGCGGCGTTTCCCGCGCTCACTTTTCCTTCGGTTGCGCAGACGGATATTCCGGGCATTCTGTTTTCTACAAAATATACGCTCAAGCCGTCTCTTTCAACGCAGTTCGCCTATTCTTCAACTGGACTTAGTCGTCCTGATGATTTTGACTGGGAAAAACTGCGTTCTTCGCTTTACACCGTTAAAATTCCTTTGACGATTGAAAATACGTTTTCATACGGCGGAAACTTTTTTACCGCAGTCAATTCATATACCTTTGAGCCGGTCTTCCAAAAGCATCCATACATTTCTACCGATACTGCACGCGGCGGCTACAGTTCTTCCGAAGAAGCCGCGCTCAAAAAAACGGACTATGCGGCGGAAAAAAAAGATTTGACTAATACGAACTCCGTTGCATTCAAACCGTTTTATTACATCGACTTTATCAAAGATTCTGGAATTACATGGCGTTCGACTGTTAGAATTGTGCGGACAGAATTTATCGGGACGGGAGAAAATCCTGAATGGAACTATCACATTGCAAAATGGACTGACGAAGAAGCGATAACAGTCAATGCGCTTGATTTTATTTTAGCGACCAACCAACTTGACGGGCGTTTTGCCCAATCGCTGACGATTACGACAAGCCTTCCGCCTCGTCCAGACGAATATAATGGTGCGCTCAAGTTTACGTTTCCGACGACTGTCCTCGCGTTTGAAACCGGTATAAAGAAGATTGGTAAAAACGAGGACGAAAAATGGGTTAAACAGCCGTTTAAGCAGTCGCTTACCGTCTCACTGTTTAAGGACTCGCTCAAGTTTTCTGAAAACTACGTGTACAACCTTGAAGACAAATACCACGACTCGTTCAAGATGACATTGTCATGGAAATCGCTGCAGGCTGCATACGACATGAATTATACGTACGGCTACGATTTTATTCCGCTTACCGGCTGGAAGGTGCGTACGGAAAAAGAATTTTTACCGTATTCGTTTACGCTTTCCTATGCGCCTGCAACGTGGAACGTCCGCACATGGAAAAATCGCGTTGCGCTTGGACTGGGACTTTCGACAAGCGTCGCCGCAGATTTTTTACGCCCGACGAACAGTTATTTTACCTTTGCGCCGTCGATTTCGTTCAAAATCCACGAATTTGTAACGCTTACCTTTTCGGCAACGTCGCGCAATTCAGTCATCTACCGCTACTTCGGTAATAAGCACAAACTGCCCGGCGAAGAAAATCTGTTCAAGGACTTGCTCAATTCTTTCCGCTTTGACAACGAGCAGATTCGGAAAAATTCGGGCTTTAAGCTCAAAAGTCTAAACCTTTCGCTGACCCACGATTTGCATGATTGGGATTTTAAGCTGGACTTTAAGATTGCGCCCCAGCTCAAAACCGAAAACGGCAAAAAATACTACGACTTTAACCCCTATATGAGTATTTCCGTTGTTTGGCGTCCGATGGGCGCAATGAAAACCGAAATCGTCGATGACTACGGCACATGGAAACTCAATCCTTAGCGATAATGGGCGAATGCGTAGTTAGGAATGCGTAATTGTGCGGACTGCGCAAACGTTGTTTAACACCGATTACGGTTTTTGCAGTCCGCCCCGCTTTGCCATAGGCAAACCGGTTGCGAAGTATGCGGGCGGCGGAGAAATAAGTCTGAATGATAAAACGGAGTTGCCGCCTGCCGAACATCATTTTTTTGCAATAAGCAAAATATTGTGCGGACGGCAACTTATCTGCGTCATTAAAACTTCTTTTTCTGCCCACTGCAAAACTGGTGCAGGCGGAAACTCGGTTATGTCTTCCATATTTTGTTCTCCATCGCCCGCCGCGGAACACTCTTTCCCAGCGAGAATATCCATCGCCTTATGGGGGGTGGATATTCTCGTGCGGACGGAAACTCCGTCATGTTTTTCAAACTTTGTTCTCTGCCGTCCGCCCTCTACATATTCAGTTTTAATATCGCATTCGCTTTTGTCTCGCCGGATTTGAGGTGGTGTTCAAAACGGATACCGGCGGTGATTTTGAGGGTTTTGGAAAAGTTTCCGAGCAAGGGGGAAAACTCAAATTCGATGTTGGAATAAATGTAGTCGTCAATGTTTGAAGATTTTACGAGGAGAGCGAAGTAATTGACGTTCCTCAGGTCTGGAGCGTCTTTTGCAAGTTCATTGTATTTGAGGTGCATATCGTAGCCGAGTTTTATCCCCCCGCGGCGGAGGTAGAGGTTTGCATGGGGAATGCCGCGCTGTATTTCGTAGCCTGCAAGAAGAATTTCCGCAAACGAATTCGATACGGTGCCGTCTTTGAGTTTCCACTCCGTTGAGACTGTCAACGGGAGACATAAAATCCAGTTTTCTATTCCGGAGACGGGAATGAGGGCGGGAAGTTTTAGACCCGCTGCCCAGTTGAATAAGATTTGCGTGGGGTCTGACGAATATTTTGAGCGCGCGTCAAAGAGTTTTCGGAAGTCGTAATCGTAAATGAATGCTCCTTGCAGTGAAAATCCGAGCATTTCGTATGCACTAAAGCCGTGCTGACGGTAATTGCTGTATTCAAGTCCCACGGTAAAATCCAAGAAATGGAACGCGTTGTCGATCGGCGTCCAGCCGTTGCGCACGATTTTTTCGTGTTTTTCGGTGTCGATGTATTCTGTCCGGCAATTCCACAAAAAGTCTGCCGTAAAAATCGTTTTGTGATAGTTCATGCCGAGCGGAATATTCCAACTGGTGCCGAGCAGGGCTTGGAGCCGGTAGCCGCCTTCTTTGGTGAACGCCCAGTTGCCGCCTGCGATGATGTCAACGGGCAGGTGCGACGAAATATAATATGCGGACAGATTAAAATCATTGCTGACGATACGATAATTGTCTTTTGGGTCTAAAAAGCCTGCCCCGAATGAAATAACGCCCTTGTTTTGCTCAAGCGGGTCGGTATTTGTTACATACGTGAAGCCCAAACTCGGTGCAAGAATGTAGCCGGACTTTTCCAGCGTGAGCGATGAAATCGACGAAAAGGGGAGCCACGAACCCTTGAACATATACGGCAGGGGATTGTAGCGGTGGAGCCGGTATTCGCGGAGGAATTTTGCTTTTTGCTCACCGCCGGAGAGGTCTAAAAACAGCCGTTTTTCGATTTTGGGGTCTTCTTCGTCTTCATTTCGAATGTCCAGTGCATTTCCGCCTATGCTTTCTGCGGCCGGCAGCTCCGGGGCAAAGTCCGTCTGTGTGAATTCGGAAATATCGAAGGGCTTGCGTTTGAGTTCGTAGGAATCATACTTACGGCTGACGAAATACAGCGTACCGTCTGAAACGCACGCATTATGACAGCCGCCGGAATAGACGGTGTGCTGCAAGTATAATTTTTCGGGGCGCTTGTTTTTATCCAGCAGGATAAAGCCTGCCGCAGCAGGTTTTCCGTTTTCTTCCGGCTCGTACGTAAACATGAGCGCGTCTTGTTCTTCGCCGTTGATGTTCATGGCAGCGTATTGAAAGTCATACGCTCGTACAGGGAGCGTTCTGCAGTGTTGAACGTTTGCTTTTTCCCGTCGGTTGTCTGTTTGGGGGATATTTGCCGCCGGAGAGGAGCGCTCTGACTCTGTCGCCGCTTCTTCATTGCCGTTCTGCGTCCGCGTCCGCGTCCGTTTTCCTATGTCGAATGTTTCAAGTCTGCATACGTGTCCGCGGTAGACGGGACAGATTATTTTGTCGGGCGCAACGGAAACTGCCGCCGCAGGAATTGCGTTCCGCTCAAACGTGTGCGAAAAAAAAGGCTCCGTTCCTGACTGGGCAAAAAGCGGATAGAGCGAAAGTACCGCCTGCCCTTTTTCGTCGGTTACGCCTGATACGGCAAGCGTTCCGTCCGCGCGCGTTATCAACGAAACGCTCCGCAGCGGAAGGACGGTGCCTTCAAAGAGTCGGCGCTTTGTATTGAAGATTTTTGCTTTGTGTACGCTCAAATTTTTTTGCGTCCGGTCAGCGGTATACGAAACGACTGCATAGGCTCCGTTCGGAGATATTTCCAGTCCGCTTATGCCTGTCGCTGTAAACAGAAACTGCGGTCTTTTGCCGTCATGCGTTACAGAAACCTGATTGCGCGCTTTGTCGTAAAAAAAGATACGACTTCTTGCACTCCGTACCATCGTGTATAAGCCGTGCGGATTTCTTTCAATCAGCGGCTCTCCCGCTTCTATTGACGGAAATACCGGAATTGACTGCTCAAAATCTTTCCATATATTGGCAATTGGTGCCTTGTACACGCGCTTAAAAATTCCCGCTGTTACCTGAAAGAGATGAACTTTTCCGCACTCTTGAAAGAATTGCGCGAACTTTTCCATACCGTATCGCTGTTGTAAAAATGCTGCAAACGCCGTGCCTGCCTCTTTTGCAAACGCTTCCGGATGCGTGTCGCGGGAACCGAGCGCGTCGAGCCAAGAAGGAAATTTTCCTTCCGCCTTTGCCTGACTCAAAAGTTGAATGGACAAGCGGTCGTTGTGCAGTTCCGCCGCGTTTGAAAGCGTATTGACGGTTCCCTCCATAAAGGAATACGGAACGTTGAGCAGCGTTACCGGCTGAATGAAGTCGTTGGATGTGCGCTGAGAGACCTTTTGCCAGAATGGGTCGCGTATCGAAGACGCTGCGGCGCGTAAGACTTCGCGGTAAAATTCCGCAAGGAACGCGTCTTCGTCTGCATATCCTGCGGCGGAGGGGAGCGCGTTGTAAATGACGATTCGATTATACGGACTGGGCGTGTATTCGGCAGAAAGCGTCTCCGAGTCCGGCGATATGACGACCGGCATACGGAAGTATTCTTTTAGTCCAAGCTCGTTCGCCGCCTTTTCGAATAAGCCGTCCGCGTTTTTGGCAAGTTTGTATGCCGCGCTGCTGCATTTTTTGGGGAAAATGATATCGAAGTACGCGGTTTTTAAGACGGACACCCTGCGCGCCGTACTGAACACATTTGCTTGTGCCGCCGCACACAACAAAAACGCCGCCGCCATAAAAAATCCCTTTTTAAGGTTCACGTGCGCACTATAGCACATAATTGCGTGGCGGCGCTATTGGAAGCCCCCGTTCCGCATCGGACGCTCTTTCCATCAAACTTGTTCGGAAACGTCTGTTGCGGAGCAAGTTATTTTAAAATACGATGTTCTAAATCATGTTGTTTGTGCGATTTAAAACTCTCAAGACCCGTTCAGAAACGAGAGTTCTCGGACAGGTCTATTATTTACAATATAATTTTCATTTGCTATTATGCCCGTGATGAGCGGATTTGTGTTTGCGCCGTCGCTTCTTTCAGCGGATTTGGCGGAATTAAAAAATGCTGTAAACTTTGCGCAAAAAGGCGGCGCGGGCGCGCTTCATATCGACGTGATGGACGGGCGATTTGTGCCGCAGATTTCATACGGACAGCCGGTTGTAAAGTCGCTGCGACCGCTTACCACGCTGCCGTTTGACATTCACTTAATGACCGAACACCCCGAAGAGCAAGTCGATTCGTTTGCGGCGTCGGGCGCAGACTGGATTACATTCCACGTTGAAGCCTGCGTTCATTCCCATCGCTTGATTCAGCATATCCATTCGCTCGGCAAAAAAGCAGGTCTCTCTCTCGTTCCATCAACTCCCGTTTCCCTCGTCCGCGAACTTTTGGAATACGCGGATATTGTCCTTGTGATGACGGTTAATCCGGGATTCGGCGGACAGTCCATAATCCCGTCCTGCGTCAAAAAGATTACCGAATTAAAAAGGCTTCGCAAAGAAATCGGAGCGGATTTTAAGATTTCGGTTGACGGCGGCGTCAATTCTTCAACAATTTCTTCCGTTATAGAAGCCGGAGCCGACATTATTGTGTCCGGTTCCGCGTTTTTCAGCGGCGAATTAACGCTGGAGAGCATTAAGTGAATAAACGTTTTTCATCTGCCGTTGTTGCAGTCATCCTTTTTTCTGTTTCGCTTTTGTATCCTGCCGCGCATGAAAATGCTCTTGCCTCATCGGCGTTCGTGCAGGGAGCGGACGCCTTCCGCTCAGGCGATTGGATTTCCGCTCTTTTTTTGCTGCGAAAAGCGGTGTCCTACCCTGAAAACTTCAACGCTGAAACGTATTATATGCTCATCAGTGCGGAAATGTATGCGGGCGAGTACAAAAATGCCTTTCATGACTGCGAACTCTATCAAAAAAACTTTTCCGGCAGTGCGTACGAGTCCTACATCACGTATCACAAGGGACGCGCACTCTACTGCCTCGGCGAATACGAAAAGTCGGTTATCGTTATGAGCGATTTTTGCCATCAGTATCCCGACCACGAAATGTATGCGTCCGCTTTATTTTGGGTTGCTGAATCGTTTTATGCCGCGGGCAGTTATGACGAAGCGGAACTCTTGTACGCGCGAATTCTGCGCGATTTTCCTGACGACGCAAAAGCGCCCGCCGCGCAGTATAGAATAGAAAGTATTGCGCAAAGTCTGCGTGAAGAAAAACTTATCTACCTTTTAAAGCAGACCGGCGAAGAGTATCTTGCGGCAAAGGAAGAATACGAACGGCAGCTTTTGCTCTCATCGTCGGAATCGACAGCGCAAATGCGGAGCCGCATGTTGGACTTACAGCAGGAAAATGCGGGACTTGAAAAAAAAGTTGCCGAGTTGTCGGAAGAATTGGAAAAAACACGTGCGGCGCGCTCGAACGAAACGCTTGAATTGCTTGAACGCCTCAAAGAAAAAGCGCGTGAGACGCAGAAAATTCTTGATGAAAAAACGCAGACGGGAGGCGAAAAATGAAAAAACGGCGGCACTATGCGCGGTTGTTTTGTATTTTTGCCCTTTTTTCGTGTGCGGCGGCATTTGCAAAAAATCAAAAGGATTCGTCCTCTGTAAGCGGCGATATTCCCGTCGAAAAGACAAAAACGTCCAAAACTGGAACGGTACGATTTTCAAAAGAAGAAAAAAAAGAGCGGAAAGCGCGTGCAGCGGCAGAACGGAAAGCGGCTTTGGCGCGGCGTAAACTTGAACGCAAGTCCTCTGTGCCGATAAAGGTCGTTGGAATGCTCGGCGGGGAAGGCGTTTTTCAAGCGAAAACGATGGAAACGACCGTTGGCAGCATAAAACTGCTTGCAAAAGGGACTGCGGGTACTTTTCAATTTTATTTTGTTGGTAAGGGAACTCCCGTTCCTGTCCTTGCGGGGTATGATGAGTTTACATCATCTTTTTTTTCGCTCCGCGTAAACAACAAAGAATATCGGCTTACGGACAAGATTGGAATTACTGTCGGAGCGCGAAAAGATGAAAGCGGCGTACAACTCATTTATTTGGTGCCGAAAGTTGCTGCAGTCCATGTGAAGTTTGAATGTTTGCAGTCAGCCCCGAATAAAAATCATGATATTTTGAAAGTAACGGCGACGGTTATCAATAAAGGTAAGAGCGGCGCGGAATTTGCGCTGAAAAACGTGCTCGATACGGCGCTTGGCGAACAATCGCTGCGTCATTTTTCAAGCGCGGAAGACGCTGAACTGAATTCCGAGCGTCAATTCCGTACCTGCGATTCGCTAAAATGGATCCGCTCGGAAAATAAAAACGCGGCAGTTCAATTTCTCCTGCATGGAGCGGATATTACGCCGCCTGAAGCGGTAACGCTCGGCAATAAAGATGTGCTCATGCTGCAAAATTGGGTGCCGCCTGCACTGCCTGAACGGACATTTGACTCAGTGCTGTCGTACAATAATTCCGCCCTTGCGATAAATTGGAACGAAACGCATCTTGAGCCTGAAGAACAGGCGGCTTTTATTTATTATGCGGTATTTGCAGACGGCGGTGCGCCTATCGACAGCGATGGTATTATCGCGGATATCGAAGCGGGGCGCATTGTCAGCAGACAGCGGAGTGTGGAAACAACTTCTGACTCGGTTGGAATTCCGGCTGAAAAACTGAATTACGCGTACGTGCAGGAATTGCTGAACCGAATAGACGCGCTTGAAAACGACGCGGATAAAGTCAACCGCGAAGAAATTGTAAGTTTGAGCGCCGAACTTGACGCAATCATGGAGATTTTGAGGCAGAGCGAATGAGACGGGACGTTCTTGATGCCGCTCAATCCTTGATGAACCGGAGGCAATTTAATAAAGCCATAATCATGCTCGAAAGCCGCCGCGATTTTTACGAGGGCGTCTTCGACTATTATCTTATTCTTGCAGTGGCGTGTTTATATGCAGGCGATACAGGGGCGGCGTCATCATATTTCCAGCGCGCGCGGAAAATAAAATTGACGAGCACGACGCTGCTCATCGGGCAGGCGGCGATATTTTTAAAGCGCGGAGATACCGCCCGCGCCATTCAATATTATGTGGAAGTCCTCGATAATGAACCGGCAAATAAAATTGCCCTTTCCGCGCTGGAGTTTATCCGTGAGAGCGGCGATTACGGTACGATTTGCCGTTGGGTTGATACGGGGAAAATTGAGCAGTTTTATCCGCCGCTTGGAGTCAATCCGCTGAAAATTGTGGGTATCGTTTTACCGATTGCCGCGTGTATTTTGGGCGTTTTCGTTGTTTTTACCGTTTCCACGCACATTCACCCGCCGGTTACCGGCAGCCGCGCAGATTTAAGTTCGCTTGTGTTGAGCGTAGATGAGCGTAAAAACGCGGAGGCGGCGGCTTCTGACGCAGGAACGCACAAATACACGTTGTCCGCGCGGCAAATTTCTTCTTCGTATGAAAAGGCGCTTTCGTATTTTCAAGACTACCGCGACAACGCCGCGCAGGTCGAAATCAACCGCATATTAAATTCCAATGCGTCAAACCTCGTAAAACGGAATGCGCACACGCTGATGGGCTATATCGAAGAGCCGTCGTTCGACACGGTAAAAGACTCCCCGTCATATCAAGATGTACAGGCTGCGCCTGAGTTGTACATGGACTGCTGGGTCGTGTGGTCGGGCAGAATAAGCGACGCCGTTCAAGAAGGCTCGGCGTATTCGTGCAATTTGCTGGTCGGCTATGAAACAATGCAAAAAATTGAAGGTATTGTCCCGCTAAAATTCGCAGTTCCCCCGGTACTTGAAAGCGCAAAACCGCTTCGCGTGCTTGCAAAAATTTCTTCCGACGGCGGAAAACTCTGTCTTATCGGACGAGCCGTTCATCAAGACGTAAAAGATATTCTTGAAAAGCCAGAATGACGGGAAAGGCTCTCCGACTACGGCAGGAAATCGGGGCTTGTCCAGCCGTTCTGTAAGGTTGACGGCAAAAATGCGCCTGCAATAAAAAATATTTTACCGAACATTGCCGAAAAACGGCGGAAACACGCGATATAAAATTGGAGGATTAAAATGGCAGAAACAAACGATACGCCTGAAAAATTAAAAGCGCTTGAAGCGGCGCGGCTGCAAATTGAAAAACAGTTTGGGCAGGGCTCGTTGATGAAACTCGGTACGCATGCAAATTATGCGGGAATAGATATAGTTCCGTCCGGCTCGATTGTGCTTGACGAAGCGCTCGGCATCGGCGGTTATCCGCGCGGACGGATTATCGAAATGTTCGGACCGGAGTCGTCGGGGAAGACGACGCTTGCCTTGCACGCAGTTGCAGAGGCGCAAAAAATGGGCGGCATTGCAGCGTTTATCGATGCCGAACACGCGCTTGACCCGCAATATGCAAAAAATCTCGGCGTCAACATCGATGAACTCTGGGTGTCTCAGCCGGATACGGGAGAGCAGGCGCTTGACATCACCGAAAGTTTAATTCGTTCGGGGGCGGTAGATATTATTGTCGTTGACTCTGTAGCAGCGCTGACGCCGAAAGCCGAAATTGAAGGCGACATGGGCGACAGTCACATGGGCTTACAGGCGCGTCTTATGAGTCAAGCCTTACGCAAACTGACTGCAATAATCGGAAAATCGAACTGTATTCTTGTCTTTATAAACCAAATCCGTATGAAAATCGGCATTATGTTCGGCAGTCCCGAAACGACGACCGGCGGCAATGCGCTGAAATTTTATGCGTCTGTGCGTCTTGAAATCCGGCGTACAGAGTCGATTGACTCCAAAAGCGACGACGACGTTATCGGAAACCGCGTCCGCGTTAAAGTAGTCAAAAACAAGGTTGCGCCGCCGTTCCGTAAAGTTGAACTCAATATTTATTTCGGCAAGGGAATATCACGTGCAGCAAGTTTGCTTGATTCTGCGGTTAAACACGGGCTTATCGACAAACGAGGGGCATGGTTTACGCAAGGCGACATCAAAGTAGGGCAGGGGCATGAAAACGCCGTTACGTTTATCGAGCAAAACAAGGACTTTGGAGACAAACTTGAGCACGAGTTACGGAATATGCTGTTTCCGGGGCAAGTTTTGAAAAATAAAGACGGAACGCCGATTGCAGACGGCGGCAGCGAATCAAAAAAAGGCGCAAAACCTGCGGACAAAACCGCTGCGGAGACACCAGAAGGCAAGTCGGCTGTAAAACCAGTCTCAACTTCTGGTACAAAGCCGGCAGCAAGAGCAGATACTTCTGGTGCGGCGGGTGAGGCAAAAACAGACACGGCGCCTCCGATTCCCGACGGACTTTTTTAAGTGATAGACGTTTTGCTCGGACTCGGCTCGAACAAAAGTTTTTGCGGTATGGAGAGCCTTGAGATTTTAGCGCGCGCCTGCGTTGCCTTAAAAGATTTTGTCTGTTGCCCCTGCTTTTCTTCCATCTACGAGACTGCCCCAATGTATGTCGCCGAGCAAGAGCGGTTTTTAAATCTTGCCGTGCGCGGTACCGTCCCTGATAGCCTTACGCCGCTTGAATTGCTTGACTTTATTCACGCGCTTGAGGGGCGCTTTGGACGCGACCGTACGCAAGAAGTGCGGTTTGGGGCGCGTACGCTTGACATCGACATAGAAGAATTCGGCGCGCTCCGTATGGAGTCAGAACTTTTGACGCTTCCGCACCCGCGTATGCATGAGCGGCAATTCGTTCTTGTTCCCATCCTTGAGCTTTTAGCGGATTCCGCCGATTTTTTACATAAGAAAAGGCTTTTCGATTATCTAAAAGCGCTTCCCGAACAGGGAGTCAAAAAGTGTCCTGATACGGTGCAGGCGCGTTTTACAGAACTTTTGAAGTCATAAAGAAACGGGGGATTTTTTATGGAAGATATGCACAGTCAAACGGCGGTTTGCATTGAAACAGTCGCTCAGGAGTCTGCTGACGATATAAAGCGCAAATTCAAGGCAGGCGATTTTGAAGGGCCGCTTGATTTATTGTGGTACTTGATTCACAAAAGCGAAATCAACATTTATGACATTCCGATTGCTCAAATTACAGAGGAATATCTTGAGTACCTTGACTATGCGACCGAGACGGATTTAGGCGATTTATCTGAGTTTTATAAATGGGCGGCGATGCTTTTAAACATGAAAAGCCGTATGCTTCTGCCGATTGAAATTGAATACGACGGAGAGGAAGCCGAAGACCCGCGGCAGGAATTGGTCGAAAAGCTCATCGAATATCAAAAATTCAAAAAACTCAGCGAATTAATGGAAGAAAAAGAAAATACTTCTGAATGGAATTTTGAGCGCAGTAAGATTCAGCGGGTGCTGCCGTTTGACGAAAAAGAGGCGGAATGGGAAGAAATTGATACGTGGG
>CAUTOZ010000043.1:0-19875 GCA_963539635.1 uncultured Treponema sp. | reverse complement strand
TGACTTAACGGACGTGCCATTCGCTGCAAGGTTTGCCAGCAGGCAAACTTGCGGGGAAACGATATTTGCAGGAGAAGCGCGGCAATATGACGGAGGCGGCTGTAAGGAGAATACGAGGACTGCGAAAGCGACGAGAATGGAAAAACGGAGTTTGAATGACTTAACGGACGTGCCATTCGCTGCAAGGTTTGCCAGCAGGCAAACTTGCGGGAAACGATGTTTGCGGGAGAAGCGCGGCAATATGACGGAGGCGGCTGTAAGTGAAGAATACAAAGATGACGAAATCGACGCGAATGGCAACGCAAAGTTTGAATGACTTAACGAAGTTCCCATTCGCTGCAAGGTTTCCGGAGGAAAACTTGTCGAAAACGGGAGCGCCTGTCCGCTGTTGAAAAGTTTTGGAAGATTTAATGGTGCGCGACTTACCTAGTCTTTCGCAAGTTTTGCCGAACGGCAAAACTTGTTGCGGACGGAAACTTCGTTACTCTTATGAAACCTTATTTTTCCCGTCCGCTTTCGTACTCCAGAATCTTTTTTTCCAGCGCTGCAATCAATTCGTTCTGCGGCATTTGACTGCGCTCGCTCATAATTGCGACAGTCGCTTTGGGAATCATAATGCGGCCGAGCGGCGTTTGCAGCATTTTGAACGCGGCGTTTATCGAGGGTAAATCCGCTTTAAGTTTTGGATAGGCGGCAAGCAGGTCGGAAAGTTTTGTTTCGGCTTTGAGGGGGAGGAGAACGGACGATTTTTCAGCCGCAGGCGCAGTCTGTCCATCTTCCCCGGTTTTTGCGGCAGCGTCTGAACCATCATGTTCCGCAGCGCGCGCCTCCGCTTGTCCAGTCGTGTTTTGTTTGCCGCTGCCCCACGTCAAAAGCGTTTGAGAGCCTTCAAGACTCCGAATATGCGTGCAGTCCTGCATCATCTCCAAGACGCCGCGGAAATTGCCGTCTTTGTCGCGCACGGCAACGTAATAAATATAGATAAAAACCTCCGGCTTATTTATCCAAAACTCCGCAGAGTCTTCTTCGCCGCTCCGGAACTTTTCGATAATTTCTTCGACAATATGAACGCTCGCCTTAGGATGACAATTTTTTACATCTCTGCCGATGACGTTTTTACTGCGCGGAAAAACGCGGTGGTCGGTGTCGGAATAAAAACATACTTTTTCGTTTTCATCGACGTAAGAAATATCGACGGGCAAGTGCTTGTAAATCAAATTGATTTGGTCGAGCGTCAATTCCCCTGTCGTAACTTTGAATTTTTCGTCTGCGCTGCTGCCTGCAGCATAGCCGTATTTTTGCAAAAGCAGGGCAAGGTCGCGCACAAAATCGTTGTTTCCGGAAACGGGAGCCTTTCCAGTCAGCCCGGCCGCGCCGTCCGCATTTTTTTGACTGTCGAGAGCGTCAATCCACGCAAAACCAATTTCCTTATCGCCGATTTTCATATCTTCAAATTCCTCCGGCGAAAGGAGGGCAAGCGACGTGGGATAGAGCACGGTATTTTCTTTTGCAATTAAATCACGCACGTCGGCGACAATTGTCGGCTGCATTGCAAGAAAGTCGTCGTCCTTATCCGCGTCCAAAAGCGAGCGAGCCTGTTTAATTTCGTCGCGGATAAAATCGTCAAGCGTCCACATTGTGTGCGTGGGACGGTCAAAGCCTTTTCGCTCCAACATGGAATACAACTGGTTCTGCTTGCGTGAAAAATGCAGTTTGTAGAGCGCGAGCCGGTCGTAAATCTCAAGCCACTGGTTTTTGATGAGCGGATACTGCATCAAGTCTTCGATTTCAAGCATGATTTTCAAAAGCGCATCGTTTTCGCGGTAATAGCACGAAATAGGATGACTGTCAGGAAGCGCCGGGCGCGAGGTATCCATAATGTCTTCAAAGAGCGCAAGCATCCCTTGAATGTCCTCTTTGCGGCACTCATCATCTTCAATTTCCTTTAATTCCTGCTCCGCCGCGGCAATTTCAGCAGGAGTGAGCGTACCGACCTTTTCTTTGAGCAGCGCTTTCGCCTCCGCAAGTTCCATGCGCCCGCTGTTGTACGCATCTTTTATCTCCAAAACCGCCTCAAGTTTCTTTTTGTCAACGTTTTTCAGATAGTTCAACATACTTTCCATAACAATCACCTCACGTGTATTTCCCCAGTATTTCACTTAGGTATTTACACAATATAAAGAATGACCGCGCCTGCCGTCCAGTGGATTAAAACTGTTCGAGATGTTTAGAGTTGGAACGGGAACGAATCCCATAATTTACCGCAGCGCTTGAACACGCAGAGCCGCCGCCGGGTCTAACCAGATTTAAAAATAGCGGACTGCCGTACAGTGACGGGCAGTAATCCAATTATGTCTGTGGGATTAAGTCTTTTTGCATTGCTTTTTGAATTATAGATGACTAAGTTCTGATTGATTTACGTGCCGATGTTTTACTACAAGAAAGAACTTAATAAGTTACAATATTTCTTTGCTCTATCATCATTATGCTCATAAAACCTTAAAAACAACATGGTTTTTAATGCAATCACAAGTCCTTGAACCTCATGCCGAGGTTGATTCATGCATGAGAATAAAGTCATGCAAATATCCACTATAAGATAATGGATGGCATAATGCTTAAGTATTCTATTCAATATGTCGCTTAAATATGCAATCTCCATATCAGAAAGAACAGGATGCTTGGAACTCCTGACAATACTCTGCTCATCTCTTTTTTTATCGTTTATCGTATTATTAAACTTCTGTATTTTTCTATTTCTTCTATTTTCTCTAATCTTGGCTTCTATGATTCTCAAAAACTCTCGAGCAGTTGAGTATGTGTCTTGATGAACTATGATACTTTTTGCATTCCCGTGCGACATTGAATTTCTTAATTCATGGCAGTTATCGTAACCAACTTTCATACTTTCAGAAATTAAATGAAATTTAACGGCAAACGCAGCCCAATCCTTTCCGTTTTTCCAGCCCTTTGACTTTGCTATATTATTTATTTTATCTATGCAGTCTCTAAATTTATCATTTAAGTCCTTTCCCATTCACAAGTCCTTAAGAATTTTGGTTTTGCACACAGCAAAAAATCACGATTACAAATGACCATACCCCGACGCAGGGCATCGAGGTATAATTCCTGCCGGGGTTAAACTCCCTCCCTTGCGTTGCAGGCGGCTGGGGATTAAATCTTTTGCAGGAATAAAAGTATTGATTTTCTATTTTATCCATCCTCTTTGTCTTAATTCATAAATTAGTTCCGCCAATTTCTGCGCATAGGGATTCCAATCTGTCATATTGACAGGATTGTTCGTATAAGGCGTTAAATATTGGTTTCTCATCGGACCTATAAGGTTATTGATTTCATTTACGGGATTTGTGCCGTTGAGTTCGGCAAGTCCTGCACCGCACAGTTCAGATGCAATCTGGTAGATTTCAACAATTCTATCCAGTAATTGCTGGTTGTTCATAAAAAATCCTCCTGTAACTCTATGTTCCGCGAAGCCTTGCGACGCAAGGCTTCGCGGAAATGACCTTTGTCAAGGTCATTTCCAACAGTACTGTTGGAAAAAAATTTACGCGTATAATCAGGCTGCACGACCGCTGCTCTTGCCTTGTCTTCTCCGCCCGCCCTCTATTTTCCTTATTTAGGAAGGCTATCCCGTTCGCCTTTCCGTCGCTTGTAGAAACGTCCGCCGCCGGCTATACTCCCCTTGTGGCATCGTTATACATAGTTGCAACGCCGATTGGGAATCTCGGCGACATGACATTCCGCGCACTTGAAACGCTCAAAGCGGCGGACATCGTCGCCTGCGAAGATACGCGGCATACGCTCCAGTTGCTAACGCATTTTGAAATACGAAAACCGCTTATTTCATGCCGCGCGCAGAACGAGGCTGCTGCAGCGCAAAAAATAATCGCGCTGCTTCAAGAGGGGAAAAATGTTACGTATGCAAGCGATGCGGGAACTCCCGCTATAAGCGACCCCGGCGCGGCGCTTGTCAGTACAGTTCGGAGCGCAGGATTTACCGTCATTCCGATTCCTGGAGCGTCAGCCTTTGCGGCATTGGCAAGCGTTGCCGGCGCATGCGGAAAAACGCTGATTTTCGAAGGTTTCCTTTCACCCAAACCGGGACGGCGGCGTACGCGGCTTAAGGAGTTACTGGAGACGGGAGATGCGATCATTCTGTACGAATCGCCTTACCGGCTCGTAAAGCTGCTTACCGATATTGCCGATATTGAAAGCGGCCGCAGAATTATAGTCGGGCGGGAAATGACAAAACTGCACGAGGAAATTATCGAAGGCACTGCCGAAGAACTTGCAAAAGAATTCGGCTCACGAGATTCGGTAAAGGGGGAGTGCGCAATTCTTATTTCGGGGATAAAAAACTGCAAAAAATTCACTAATCTGCCGATAATAAAGGCAGAGGGGTAGGAAAAAATGATGATAGATAAGATTGGAGGAATGAATCCTCTTAACACTATTCAGAATACGCGCCGCACAAACGGCTCCGAAAAAATCAGCTTCGGCTCGGATAGTATTTCCGTATCCGACGATGCAAAAGCAATGGCGGAAAAGTATTATATGCAGCAAATTGCGCAAGAAACGCCCGACGTACGTAATGACCGCGTCGCAGAAATAAAAGCGAAGATAAAAGATCCCGCGTATTTAAATGGCGCTGTCGTTGCGTCTGCGGCCGACCGCATTATGAACAGTTTCGGACTGTAATTTTCGGTGCGTATATTGTACACGGAATAAAAAAGGCGGGGGCAGTCTCCCGTCTTTTTATTTTAAACATCAACCACTGCGTAACAAGTCCGACCTGAGTTGTTGCAATGCGCTGTGTAAATGATACAATAGATATGAGACCCGTTCCAAATTAGAAGTTTCTGAACAGGTTTCTTCGTGCAGAAGGTTCAATTCTCCGACGCTTTTTGAGTTGAAATAAGGGGTTGAATCCAACTGCATCCATCTTACGAGAACAACATACTTCGCTGCTCTGCGGAAAGATTGTTGATTGGAGTAATAAATGACGGATTTGATTTTTAAGATTTCACCGAACATCCTGCTCGGTCCGTATACCGTAAGCCGCATTGCCCAGCAGCTAAAAGATTTTGGTTCCCGCTTTATGGTCGTAATGGATCCTCTCTTAAAGGAAGTCAACCTTGCGGAAAATATTTTGCAGCCGCTTGCCGAGCGAAAAATAGAATATTTTGTTTTTGACGAATTGAACGACGGCACAAATGCCGAAACCATCAATCAGATTCTTACATTGGCGCGCCAAAGTCATATTCACGGAATTATTGCAATCGGCGGAACAAAGGCGCTGCATTCGGGGGCTTTTGCCGCCGCGTTATTCAACGAAAAATCTTCCATATATGATTGCATTGACGGCGCAGCGGCGATAAATGCACCCCTGCCGCTGATATGCGTCCCTACGACAATCCGCGCTCCCTATGCGTTTATGTCCTCTCTGCCGGTCATTGATTCTAGAAATCGTCAGATAAAATTGGTAAAAGTGCAAAACGGTCTCTGCAAATTGTTTTTATGGGATTCAAATCTCTCTTTAACATTGACTGAAAATCAGCGTACTTCTATTGCGCTTGAAACGCTCTGTATTGCGCTTGAAGCCTATCTTTCGCAAAAAGCGACTTTTTTTAGCGATATGTTTGCAGAAAAGGCAATTGAGCTTATGGGTTATGGACTTGACGGCGTAAAAACGCTTGAAATTACAACGCCGTCGGAGTTACTGCAGGCGCAGGCGGGATGTATGGCGTCTCTCGCCGCTTCGTTGAGTTCGGTCGGGGCGGCGGGACTGCTTGCGCTTGCGATAAATGCGCGTTTTAAAGTATCGCGTTCGCTCGTAACCGCAATCCTTTTACCGTACGCAATCGAAGAAGCCGGAAAATTCAAAACCGATAAAGTTGAAAAACTTGCGCACATTCTCAATGCCGCGCCGCAGGAAATCCGGAAAGAACAAGCGGTACAGGCGTTTGCGGAAAATATCCGGCAACGGCTCGCCAAAGCAAATTTGCCCGTGCGCTTAAAAGAACTTTCAATCTCAATCGAACAGCTTGCGCTTGCGGCGGAGGACGCAGGGCAGTTGGACTTTGTAAACAGTCTCCCGCGCAGCATGACAAGCGACGACTTATTCGACTTGCTCAAACAGGCGTACTAGAAAGTACAAATCACGAATGGTGATAAAACGGAACGGCCGGAATGCGCATTCCGTTACAGGAATTGGATAAACTTTCCGGCTGAAACGCACAGCAGGGACGGCACATGATTGAACCGGAAAAACTTTTCCATCTGACAGGCGGACAAAAACGGCGAAAACTTGCATTGACTTTCGGAGCGCTTGAGCGGGACATTGCAGGCATCGCGGAAAAAGGACATGAATACGCATTCAAAAATTTGACGCGGTGCGATTACACAAAAAAACTTGCAGAAATTCTTCTTAAAGACCCCAAACTTTCTCCTGCCGCAGCAAATGAATTAAAAAATATTCTTTCCACCGAGCCCTTCGACGAACTGCGCTTGTGCAACTGCGCCCGTAATCACCTTCTTGCACTCATCGGAACCTTTCCCGCCGAATGGGATTTAGTTATCGCTCCGCATTCCGCGTCGGCGGACGCACACGGCGCGGTACGTGCACGGAATTTTTACAAAGGCGTATGCGTCTATGCAGAAGATATCCGCTCACCGTTCAATCTCGGTTCGATTTTTCGGACTGCGGAGGGAATGGGCGCAGAAAAACTCTATATTTCGCCGTTTTGCGTTGACCCTATGCAGGCGCGGGCGCAGCGGAGCGCGATGGGCTGTACTGAAACGCTGACATGGGCGCGGGCAGACTTAAACTCCCTGCCGGAGACAGTCCCTGTCTTTGCGCTTGAAACCGGCGGCATTCCGATAAACGAATTTATTTTTCCGAAAGAAGGAATTTGCATAATCGGCTCAGAAGAACTCGGGTGCAGTCCCGAAGCGCTGAAACGCGCACATTACGGACGCGTAAGTATTCCGATGAAGGGACTAAAAGCGTCTCTGAATGTCGGCGTCGCATTCGGAATTCTTATGCAAAAATGGCGGGAAACATTGGAATGCGGACAAAAATAACGTCTTACCGCTCAGAAACAGCGCCCATCTTGCAGACGCCCCCGCCTTTGCAGTCATATATAAACGCCGGAACAGCCCCCGCTCCCGCAACAGGACTGCACAATCTCCACATCCGCATAATGGAGAACCGTCTCCCTCCAGAATGGGGCGTACTTCGCAGCAAATGCCTCGCTACAAAATACCAATTATACTCATGATTATTTGTCGTGCGTTTGATTAAAGATAAAGCCGAGTTTTTCCGAAATTGTGTCGAGTTGTTGCTGCGACGCGATATTAAATTCCTCAAGAATGAGCGGGTCAATTTGATAATAGTCAACTTCCTGCTCCTGATAATGCGTGATGAGGTCGGCAAGATACACGATACTGCACAGCATTTTTGAATCTTCAGGCGCAAGTTCCGGCGTATGGTGGTAGCGGATAACGCTGACAATGTTTTCAGGAAAATGCCAGCGCTCCGCAATGCGCGCACCGATTTCAGCATGGTTTACACCGGAAATAATGTGTTCCATCAAAACAGGGGCAATATGCCGATCTTCGCAGAGTTTTTGCATTTTTTCGATGGCCTCAGGATGTATCGATTCAAAAACAATCTTTCCCATATCGTGCAAGAGTCCGCAAATGTAGGAATCAGAGACGACTGCTTTTTGTTTTCCACAAAAGTTCAAAGCAAGATTGTAAGAATACAGCGCGACTTTATGTGCGTGCGTCCACAACTTGTCCGCCTTGACCGATATGGCGGCAAATGACTTTATCGTTCCGATTGTATAAAGCATATTCCGAATGCCGCGAATGCCGATGTACTTTACCGCGTCAGAAATATTACTGCACGGCGTACTGAGCGCGAATGCCGCCGAGTTTACCTGCTTTAAGAGTTCTCCGGTAAGAGCGACGTCGTTGCTGATTTGCATGGCAATGTCAGACATTTTTGAATCGGGATCGCTGAGCAGACGGTTGAGTTTTGCAATATTGTCGGGAAACTGCGGTAATTCTTCTATCGTTTTTTCGAATTCTTCGGAAATCGTATCGATTGCAACGTGCGTTTCCTGACTTAAGGGCAATATAATCCGCGTTATCGTCTCGCCGTTTCTGGCAATCGTCTGAAAATTCTCTTCCGTTACGCCGATTTTTTCAAGCATGAGAATAAGTATAACCAGTCCCAGCCCCGCTCCTTCCGTGTCGTCCAAAATCTGCGACATAGCATCTTCTACGGACGTGTATTGCTGCGCGCGCGAAAGTTTATCGTGAATTCTCCGGTACTCAAAGTATGTCAATTCGGAATTATTGTGGACTTCCAGTTTTATATATTGATTTTTTATCTGGAGTTCGAGCCGAACGTACAGTCCTTCTTGTTTTTGCAGTTTTAAGTAATGATTTATATTGTTGAGCGTGTCTTCTTTAAAATTCACCATGCCCTTTTCGTAATCTTCTTCGTTTGTAATGTCGAGACCTTTTTCTTTAAAATAGACGCGCTTCGTATTGGCTTTTTTTGCGTTCGTGATAAGTTCATTTTGGCAGTACACAAGATACGCAACCATTTGGTCTTGTCCCAGTTCTTTGAGAAACTGCGTAAGCACTTCCTCCATATAAACTTCCATATTATGCGGCAGCGTGTAGGTCGTAATGGACAGCGGAACCCCGGAACGGATTGCAAGTCTTATTTTTTCAGTGTCTACAGTCAATTTGTTATCAGTATTTTGTCTATCTTCCGACATTGAACCCTCCGTGCGTATAAACAAAAAAATTACTTATGTGCATATTTATAACACACTGAATGTAAAAAATAAAGAGGAATGGAATAAAACCGGCAGGACTGGACAAGTTGACTGGATAAGCCCCTTGTGCGGCGGACGAAAGCGGCGCACAAATTCGCAGCACGTTTACCGCCGGCAAAAGCGGGACTCCTCGGGCGGCAGAACAAGATGTGAAGGATTTTACGAAGTTTCCGTCCGCAGTACGCTTGCGTTCCGCAAACGTACGAAAATGCTGCCGCAAAGCATATCTTCCCAGCAGCGGCAAGTAAAATCCATTGCCGCCTGAATTTGCAGTCGAAAAACTCAGACGGGCGGCAAGTCCGTTGTGTCTGTCAAATAGCGTTTTTACCGTCCACCATTCTCTGCCGCCCGCCCCCTCCTACCCGTCTATGCAAAAACTGATTATAATGCGCGCATGACTGATTTTGATGATAAGACCGTATACGTTCTTGACGCGTACGGATTGATTTTCCGGTGTCATTTTGCATTCGTAAATCGCCCGCTCACAGATTCTGCGGGCAGGAATATTTCCGCGCTGTTTGCATTCTTTAGAAACCTCCATGCTGTGTTCGAGCATTACAAACCGTCCCTGTTTCTTGCGGCGTTCGACTCCAAAACCCCGACATTCCGGCACAAAATGTACGCGGACTATAAGGCAACGCGCAACAAAACGCCCGAAGACCTGCACGCGCAAATTCCATGGATAGAAGAAACGCTTGCCGCTCTCGGCGTTCCCGTCTTGCAGTGCGACGGATACGAAGCGGACGACCTTATCGCGACTGTCGTCAAAAAATGTACAGAGACAGGCAGACCGTGCCGGATTTTGAGCGCGGACAAGGACTTAATGCAGTTAGTCAGCGGCTCTGTACAGATTTTAAAGCCTGACAGCAGAGACGTATGGAAAGTAACCGGTGAAGAAGGCGTTATTGCCGAGTGGGGCGTAAAGCCTGCGCAGCTTTTAGACTTACTTTCGCTGTTCGGAGATTCGTCAGACAACATTCCCGGCGTCAAAGGAATCGGCGTAAAGACAGCGGACAAATTGCTGAATCAATACGGCGACTTAGACGGCATCTACGCCCATATCGACGAGATAAAAGGCGCGGTAAAAACCAAACTTATTGACGGCAAAGAGAATGCGTATTTTTCGCGCGGCTTGGTGCGTTTATGCAGCGACGTTCCCTGCGGACAAATAGACGAACTGCTTGCAGGAGGAATGACTTCGCTGAACTACGCAGCGGCTGCCGAAACACTTAAAAAATTTGAAGCGCGCTCAGCGGCCGCGCAATTCGAAGCCCTTGCAGCAGGCAGGACAATAGGCGGAACCAGCAGCGCACACGGAACGCAAACCGCTGCGGACAAAACATCGCCGACCACAGACGGAGCACCTGAACCGCAGCCGGTCAAAAACAAGGGCAATTACCATGCGCTGCGTACGCTCCCCGAACTAACAGCCTTTATCGACGACATTCTTTCGTCGGAAGAAAAAACTACAGCGTTCGACTGCGAAACAGATTCGCTTGATACGTTTACAGCGCATCTTGTCGGCTTTAGCCTGTGCCGCATCGCAGGAGAAGCCGTCTACGTTCCCCTCTACACGACGAACATCTTTGAAAACACTGATTTTATTTCCAAAGAGGCAGCGCTCGCCCAACTAGAACGCCTGTTCAACGACGAGCGCGTTACAGTCATCCTGCACAACGGCAAATTCGACTTAAAAACGCTTATCTCCTCCGGTATGCACTGCGCAAACAGTCAACCTGCCTGCGCGCTTTTTGATACGATGGTTGCCGCGTGGATGCTCTCGCCCGACCGGACAGGACGGAGCGCGTATTCTCTTGAATACTTGAGCGAAACAAAACTTGCGCTTGCGGGCACGGAATACCGCGACATTGTCCCTAGAGGACAGACGTTTGCGGACGTACCGCTTGAGACTGCGGTCAATTATGCGGCGGAGGATGCGGATTTTACCTTCCGGCTTTGGCAAAAATTCAAACCGGAATTGGAACAGTCAAACTTGTATACGCTCTTCGCCGAAACCGAAATGCGCATTTTACCTGTGCTTACGCGCATGGAAGTTACGGGCATCCATTTGAATTCAGACATCCTTCGCGAATACGATACGGAACTTGCGGCAGGAATTGCGGCGGCGGAGGCGGAGATTTACCAAACCGTCGGACATGAATTTAATATCGCGTCTCCCAAACAATTGCAGGAAGTTTTGTTTACCGAGCGCGGACTAAAGCCCGGCAAAAAAACGAAAACCGGCTATTCTACCGATACTTCGGTGCTGGAAGACTTGTCGCTCTACGATCCGGTGCCAAAAATGATTTTAGAATACCGCGAACTTTCTAAACTAGAGTCTACATACGTGCAAACGCTTCCTGAGCTGTGCGACGAATCAGGACGCATTCATCCTGATTTTATTCAAACGGGGACTGCAACAGGCAGACTTTCCTGCCGCGACCCGAATTTGCAAAACATTCCCGTCAAAACAGAAGCGGGGCGGCGTATTCGGAGCGCGTTTACGGCAGCGGAAGGAACGGTTTTAATTTCCGCAGACTATTCGCAGATTGAACTTGCCGTTTTTGCGCATCTTTCCGGCGATGAAAATATGCAGCGCGCCTTTATCGAAGGGACGGATATTCATAAAGCGAGCGCGGCGCTCTTGTTCGGCGTACCCCCTGAAAGCGTTACGCCTGATATGCGGCGCACGGCAAAAACGATAAACTTCGGCGTTATCTACGGTATGAGTGCGTTCCGCCTGGCAAATGCGCTCGGCATATCGCGGACGGACGCGGCGCAATTTATCGAAAACTATTTTAAGACCTATTCGGCAATCAAAATCTTTATGGAAGAAACCGTGCGGACTGCGGAAGAGCGCGGGTACGTTGAAACGCTGTTCGGCAGACGACGCGCAATTATGAACATCAACAGCCGTAACAAAGTCGAAAAAGCGGCGGCGGAGCGCGTAGCAGTCAACACGCCGGTGCAGGGAAGCGCGGCGGACATCGTAAAAAAAGCCATGCTCGACGTTGACGCGGCGCTGCGCAAAAAAAACAACGGTGCACGCATTATTTTACAAGTCCACGATGAACTCTTACTCGAATGTCCCGAAGACAATTCCATATTGACTGAAACGCTTGCGCTGGTCAAAGACAAAATGGAACACGCGGTCAACTTGAGCATTCCGCTCCGCGTGTCCATCGAACACGGAAAAAATTGGGGGCAATTCCATTGAGCGAAGTTATATGCGTTGCAGGCCCCATGGCGGCGGGAAAAAATGCCGCCTGTGCGCTGCTTGAAAATCGCGGCTGGCTGTGTATTGATGCAGACAAAGTGGGACACGCGGCTGCCGCTGCAAAAGAAGCGGAGATTATCGAAACCTTTACGCCGTTTGCCGCCGCTCGCGGCATAAAACTTACCGGAGACGATGGGCATTTAATCCGCCGTGCGCTTGGCACATTGCTTTTTTCCGATAAAACGCTGCTTGCCATACACGAAAACATCGTATATCCGGCAATCGAATCGGCAGTGCGTTCCATTATTGACGGCGCAGACGGCAAGAACGTCGTCATAAATGCGGCAGTTTTGTATAAAGTCCCGCCGCTTATGCAGTTGTGCAGGCGCATTATCTTTATCGATGCCCCATTGTACCTCCGCCTCCGCCGCGCCCGCCGCCGCGACGCTCTGCGCTTCGCTCTGATTCTGCAACGGTTTATCGCGCAAAAAAATATGCTGTCGTCCTATAGAAAGACAGGCATTCCCCTTACGCGAATACAAAACTCCTCTACGCTCCAAAAACTTGAACAAAAACTCATAAAAGCAGGACTGTAAAGGGATGAGCGGACGGAAAAAAGCGTTTGCAAGATTGTGTAGTGTTGCTGTCCGCAGCAAGTCTCCCTTCCAGAAAACTGAGCCGCGAACGCAGTGCACGAAAGCGCAGTCAACCTATTTTTGTGCCGACAAAATCTTTGCCGTCGAGGATATTTTTGATGTTTTCAATATTTTTGCCCGCCGCGCAGATAACGGTGAGTTTTAAGGCTTCCGCTTTTTTAGAGGCGACAGGGTCGAACGGCGTATTTTTTCCCGGCGTCCACTCATCGCCGACCATTTTTCTGAAGTCAGCCCATGAAATATGGTCAATCGGCTTTGCATCAGGATTTTTACGCGGATCGTCGGTATATACCTGCTCGATATTCGAAAGATTAAGCACTGTGTCTGCGGAAAACTGTTCTGCCAACAAAACCGCGTCGTTATCAGTCGAAAAGCCCGGCTTCCAACCTGCGGCAACAAGCGCTTTTCCGGTAAATGCAACTTTTTCAGTCGGATTATAGACGACATCATCTGTACAAAGCGCACCGCACGCCGCCTTGAGCAGTTGAGCGTTTAAGCGCGTCGCCATAATGCCTATCCAGTCCGCCGCAGTACCGCCAGCCTCATAGCCAAGCCGCCGCGCCGTTTCGGTATATGCCGTTTGATACACGCGGGCAGGCGCGCCTCCTCCTGCAACCAGCACCAGACGACGGTCGTCCGCTTCGGAAAGCCACGTCCGTATCATCGCGATAAAGGCGGAAAGGAATTCAACATCGGGTTTGTCGGGCGCAATCATCGAGCCGCCGACTGACAATATTTTTGTGTTCATAAAAACTCCTTGCCGCCGATTATAGCAAAACAATTTGACTTATACATAGCGCAGAAAGCAGAAAAACGCCGCTTGTCCCGTCAGCAAACGCCTCAATACACGCCGGTAACGACGGGGTCTGCCCAATACGAACTATATTTTATGTCTTTGCCGGACGCTTCTTCCCAAATCGACTGGAGCGCAAAGGTATGCTGCCGCGTTACCGTCCTATTTTGC
The DNA here is from genome assembly GCA_963539635.1 of uncultured Treponema sp. GTDB lineage: Bacteria > Spirochaetota > Spirochaetia > Treponematales > Treponemataceae > Treponema_D. Next base: position 6,162 of record CAUTOZ010000043.1, on the reverse strand, counting down.
GGAGCAGACGGCTTTATCTCGTTCCAGCCGCGGGAAAAGAGAATGTGCTGCGCGTCGAGGTTTCCAAAATAGTATTTTTTAGCGTCGAAGTCTTCTGCGTCCTTTTGCCATCCGTGATACGCAAGACCTGCGCCAAGCGCCGCGTCAACCGGAACCCAGCCGAATCCGGACAGATAGAACTCGCTCCACCAATGATTTTTTGCCGTCATGTCCGTACCGACTAAAATGCCGCTGTCGGGCAATGCAGGAATCCCTGCCGCGCGTAAAAGCGCCGTAAAAATCACAGCAAAATCGTACGCGTCGCCTTTTTTCGTTTTAATCAAATCCAAAGGACTGGAGGAGCCGCTTTTTGCAGTCGTAAGCGGTGTCAGAACGTCGGTCATATAACCGTAAACGAGCAAAGCGATTTTGTACGCATTCCGCTCGTCTCCAATTATGTCCGCAAGAAGAGTGCGAACCGCCTCATTGTCAGAAGGTACGCAGGAATCAGGACGAACAGCCGCCGCATACAACGCAGGATTTATTCCATCTTTTTTACCGAGCCGAGCCGCTGTAATTTCCGTCCGCGTTTCATAAACCGAAATCATAAAATCCTGCGAAAACCGCTTTTTTTCCACACCGTCCTGCGGCACTTGATAAATACTTGTGTGTTGAAAGCCGGAAAGCACCGGCTCGTAACTAGAAGCGGTCAAGCGCACAATAGGCTGCGCCGATGAGGTACGCGGATAAGGACAGCGCAGAATAATCGCCGAATCTTTGCCGTTCATGGCGTCGTCAATATCAACGGATGACTGGACAAGATAGGTTTTCGGAGACAGAAATTTTTTGCCGCCGGCTTTCATGTCGATTTTAACGAATACTTCCGCAGACTTTCCCCGCGCAGTCTGAACGTATGCGGCGCCGGAAACCGCTCCATCAGGAATACGTACGCGGATTTCGGTATCGCTCCAATATTCGTAGTCAAAATCATCTTCGCTGCACGGGATAAAAGGTAAATATTCAGGACTTTCCTCATTAAAGCCAGAGTTTCCGCCGCCGTTCTGCCGCCGTTCTTCCCGCTGAACGGAAAAAAATACGAGCGATTTACCGCGCACGCTGCCGAAATTCATGCCGTTTATGACGACTGCGCTGCCGGGAAGCGGATTTTCCGGCGTAAATCCTGTAATGACCGGCGTAACGGCACTTTTATCCGGCGCACGTGCAAGGGGAGCCGCCGTCGCGTTTGCAAAAAACGCCGCGTTTGAACGTCCTTGCCGTGTACGTACCGTAACAAATCCATCTTGAATGTTCGGCGGCAGCACAATTTTTATCTGGTCGTCCGCCCATGAAAGATAGGAACGCGCCGTTAAACTGTTCCCGCCGAAGTCAACGGAACTTGTGTCCCTTGTATCGCCGAAGCCGCGCCCATTTATGACAACCGTATCACCTGGAGCGCCGACAGCCGGTTTTAATTCCGTTATTTCTGGTCGAAAACTGCGCCGCCCGCCCCAAAAAAACGATATTCCGGTAAATAAAAGCGCAAATGCCGCCCACAGCGCAGCGCGGAGGAGCGGCGATTTACGAAAAAAATAACTAAACGAAGAAGAGAAATTCACTTGAGAGCGTCCGATACAGCGTTTATCGGCAGTTTCATTCCAATCATATCGGAGGCTTCCGCATCAAATATCGTTCCGGGAGCGGCAATCCGAATGTAAAGCCGGTTTTCATCACTAAAATCGGGGCGGAAAAAGTCTCCCTCCGGCAAACTCGACATTCTTCCGGCGCTTACGTTTTGCGTAAAATCCTGCGCGATATTTCCGGTGATAACAACATTCCGTTCAGGGAATGCAATCTGCGGTACGGCAATCGACGCAACTTCAGAGACAGAAATGGCAGCATTTTGCTCCGGCGCGGTACGCAGCGGAATAACGAGCGCAAAAACCGCCGCCGCGGCCGCGGCAATTCCGCCGAACGCCGTTGCAAGAGTTTTCGGAAAGCCGAAATCGGAAAAGCGCACCGTGTTTTTGGAATACCGCAGTTTTGTATTCAACCGTTTAAAACTTTCTTCAATTGCAGTGTTGTCGAGCGAAAGCATATCGGAGTCGCTTTTAAAAACTCCCCGCAGCCGTAGGAGCCGCTCAAGTTTTTTCGCGCACGCCGGACACGATTCAATATGCGCTTTGTAGTCCGGTACAAAAATCTCCGGCAGTTCGCCGTCCGCATAAATCGAATGAATATCGTCAGTTGGGCAAGTATACATCGTCAAGACCTAACATCTCCTCCAGCAGTTTACGCGCACGGAACACGCGGACTTTTACATTCCCTTCCGTTATTCCGAGCGCTTTACCGATGTCTTTGTAATTCATGTCGCCGTACTCTTTGAGCACGATAACTTCCTTTAACTTGGGCGGCAGTTTATTTAAGGCTTCGCGGGCAGTCTTTATCGATTCCAACTGCAAAACTTCCGTTTCTCCGGAAAGGACTTTGCGCCGGTCTTCGTAAAGCGCCTTTTGGTACGCCTTGCGCTCCCGCGTTTTTCTTTTGACATAATTGAGCGATGCGTTTTTTACCACGCGGATAAGCCAATACTTCGCGTCATTTATCGAAGGAAATTGGAGTTGTTTTTCGTTCGCTTTAATCAAAGAATCGTGGGCAAGGTCTTCAGCCGCTTCTTCATCATTTACAATGCGGTACGCAATCTTGTAAAGCATCTGCATCGCCTCATCGTAAATGCGCTTAAAATCCGCAGCGTCGGCTGCATAAAGCGGCTTTGAAAAATCCGTACCGTCCATAGACCTATTAAACACTATTTAATCTAAAAGTTACAGGTGAATTTTTGTTGGGATTGCAAAAGAATGAGACGGCAAAGTCCAGCATGAGAGATTTTTATGCTGACAGACGCTTCGCTCTCACCAAAGTCCATTATCCTGCAAGATTATCCATGCTCCGCAAGAAGTGTGGATAATCTTGTGCGGACGGAAATTCCGTTATGTCTTTCAAACAACGTTCTCCGCCGTCCGCTGTTTTGCCATCCGGAAAAACGCGGGTGAGCGGCGCACCGTTAAATCTGCAAACCATGGTAATAACCGCTCCCCTCCGCCCGCCGTTATCCAAACAATTTCCGGCATTCCAGATAAAAGCGCTTTTCGTCGGCTTCGCCCATGGAAAAACTTTTGCGCGGCAGGGCGCCGGTGCGGGCAATCGTGGCAAAAAAACTGTCTTTTGCAATCGGCGGAAGTAAAATGCCGACGGCTCCGGCTTTTTTTCCGAGCGCGGCAGTTTCCTTTCCTCCGTGAATGTAATCAATCGTAACGCTTGCGTGCGAGCGAATAAAATCGTCCGCGGCAGGCTGGAAGCGCGAAACGGCAAGTTCCGTACTGTCCGTCGAAAGGAGCGCGTATTCGGTTTTGCCGTTTTCCGTATACACGAATCCGAAGTCCGCTGTAGAATTTTTTACAGTGTTTTCCAAGTCTTCCGCGCTGTTCATCTTAGAAATCGTACCGCCGAGCCGCGCAGCAAGAAATGTCGTCAATTCCGCTGCGTCCGCCCCGAACAAGACGCGGTGAATCGGCTCAAAAGTCAGTCCTTCGTCGTAGAGATTGACGATTTCAACGAGGGCATAGCGCACTGCATCGTTTTTAAGCGCAGTCTCATCAGCACCAGCGTTTTTCAGCGCGGCTTTGCGCTCTTGCCAAACGGCTTTTGCAGTCGCCAATGAGTGATTACCGTCGCCGACTGCAAATAAAAACGTGCCGCCGCCGGTCTTTGTATTTTCCGTAAAAAGAGTTTCAAGCGACGAGCGCACATATTCGATGTCCTCTTTCGCCGTTACGCTCCAGCCGATTATACTGCCGCCGTTTTGCATAAGTGCGCCCGAATACAGCGGCGCGTTTTTCCGGACGCGCGACCCCAGTCCCTCGATAAGCGCATGACGCGGGTCGTTTGCCAAAAGCATAATATGCGGACTTTCCAGCGGCGCGCCCGCTCTGATTTTCATGCGCGGGGGAATGCGCTCTTTTATCGTCGCTTCCGTTGCGCGAATTAATTCCTGCGTGCCGGGCGCCCAGTCGTAGCGCTCAAGATCGATTTCCGCAATCAAACCGCGCCGCATACGCCCAAATGCCGTTTTTCTTTCTATATAGATAAAGCATTCCCGCTCATCAGCAAAAATCCCGCCGTCAATGTACGACTTCATCGTGTCGTGAATGGTTTTGATTCGCCGGTCAGTTTGATCGTTCAAGTAAATTTCCGGCAAAATGATATGCAGGGCAGACGGCTTTTGTGCCGCCGCTTTTTCAACTGCCAGCCAATACTTTTTATCCTGCGTATACTGGTCGCAGGCGATAACTGCCCACGTTTTTGTGTCGAGTTCTTTTGGCAAAAGGACTTTCGGCATCCGAACGCCCATTTCTTCAAGTATTTTCATGCCAAGAATATAACCGATTTTGATTTTTTGTGCTATGATTGACTTATGGCAGGCATAACACTCGCGCAACGACAAAAACAAACGCAGCGGCAAACGATGCGCCTCACGCAAAGCAGGATTTTGGGACTGAAAATGCTTGCGATGGGGACGACGGAACTGCGGAACGAAATTTACAAACAGGCGGAAGAAAATCCCGCGCTCGAAATTACGGACGACCCGCTGTATGCCGACGGGTACGCTGACTTTTCCGCCCCGTCTGTCCGCACAAAAAAAGACGCAGTGCACATGGGGACACCCTCTGCTGCGGGCGAGGCTGACGCCGACGAGTTTCAAAAACTGCTTGAAGCCCGTCCCGACACGCGCACGTCTTTACAGTCTCACCTTGAACGCCAGTTGAATCTGCTTTTCCTTCCCGCCGCCGAATACGAATTGTGCCATGCGCTTATCCGTAACCTTGACTCAAACGGCCGCCACATACTCTCTCCGATAAGTCTTGTGCGCACCGAAACGCCTGCCGCCGAAAAAGAAGCGCTTTTAGAGCGCTGCCTCAACATCGTGCAGCATTTTGATCCTGCCGGCGTGTGCTGTACCGACGTGCAGGAGAGCCTTGAACTGCAAGCTGCCTGCCGCACCGACGCTCCCTTTCTTGCGCGCTTTCTCTTGCACGGTCATCTTGACCTTTTAACGCCGCCGCTGCCCGAAAAGATTCATAAAAAACTGCTTGCGTTGATTGCCGCCCAAAATCATCTGGTCTTTACAACTGACGCCGACTTTCCCGAACTCACGAGGGAAAATATTTCCCTTCCCCGCATTGAATCCGCGCTCGCCTTTATCCGCACGCTCGACCCGTACCCTGCGCGCAATTTTGGAAACGAAGACGCGGCATTTGCAGACGCAGATATTTTTGTAACGCGAAAAAACGGCTCAATCAACGCCGACGACTTTGACGCAGGACTCGTGTTCGACACGGAAAACGAGTATTTTCAAATTACGTTCGATTCAGGTTATTTGCCGGCCGTCCGCCTTGCCGCCGATTTTTCTGTACCGCATAAGGATGTCTTTGTAAAAAATTACGCTGCAGCCGCCCGCGATTTTCTTTCAAATCTTGCATATCGGGAACGCGCGCTCGTAAAAACGTGCAGCGTACTCGTCAAATTGCAGTTGGATTTTTTCAAAAACGGGACGGGACATATCGCGCCGTTGACGCAAAAGAAGTTCGCCGAAGCAGCAGGCGTCCATAAATCGACTGTGTCGCGCATGGCAGACAGCAAATTCATCCGCTGCGAGTGGGGCGTTTTTCCGATACGGCACTTTTTTTCAGGTTCGGTGCCGCGTGTCATTCAAAATGACGGAAATCCGACGGTTGAGCGGACAAGTTTTTTTGATACAGGTGACAGGAACAGTGCACGCACCGCAGACGACTCCCCGTTTGACAGAGCACAGGAAGACAGAGGCGCTGTTACCGAGGTTTCAAGCGATACCGTGCGCCGTGAGATTGCGCTCATCCTCGAAAGCCGTCCCACCGGCGCCCGACGCCTCTCCGACCAAAACATCGCCGACCTCCTCGCCGAACGCGGCTACAAAATCGCCCGCCGCACCGTCGCCAAATACCGCGCCCTGCTCAAGATCGGCTCGTCGTATACGCGGGAGTAGGGCTGGTTGGTCAGCAGAGAATGGAGTTAGAAAGATACAATGGAGTTCCCGTCCATGCGAGAATATCTACTCTCCTTGAGGAGTGAAGATATGCAAAAAGACCG
>CAUTOZ010000042.1:0-20304 GCA_963539635.1 uncultured Treponema sp. | reverse complement strand
CGGAGTCGACTTAAAAAAGAATATTCAGGCGGCGTGGTGGAAAGAGATGACGCAGCTCCACGACGATGTTGTCGGTCTTGACGCATCCATTTTTATGCACCGGCGGACATGGGAAGCGTCCGGACACGTTGCGCATTTTTCCGATCCGATGATTGACTGCACGGAATGCAAAGCCCGTTTCCGCGCCGACCAGCTCATCGAAGATTTTTGCGAAAGTCATAATATTACGCCCGAAAAGCCCGTCGACACGATGAGCCACGAAGAAATGAAAGCCTTTATCGACGAAAAAAACATACACTGCCCGACCTGCGGCAAACATTCGTACACTGCCGGCCGCGAATTCAACCTCATGTTCAAAACGCATCTTGGGCCGGTCGCAAGCGACGCCTCTATCGTTTATCTGCGCCCTGAAACCTGTCAAGGTATTTTTGTTGACTTTAAAAGCATCGTCCAGTCGAACCGCATGAAAATTCCTTTCGGCGTGGCGCAAGTCGGCAAGTCTTTCCGCAACGAAATCATCTTCAAGAACTTTATTTTCCGCACCTGCGAGTTCGAGCAGATGGAAATGGAATATTTTTGCAAACCCGGCACGGACGATGAAACGTTCGAGCGTTGGCGGCGCGACCGCTGGGCGTTCTACCTCAAGTACGGCATTTCCGAGAGCAATCTGCGCTGGCACCATCACGACAAACTTGCGCATTACGCAAAGGACGCCTACGACATTCAATACAATTTTCCTATCGGCTTTGAGGAAATTGAGGGCATTCACAACCGGACGGACTTTGACCTGTCGCAGCATACCGAGTACAGCGGCAAAGACATGGGCTATATCGACCAAGACGACGGCAACAAACGCTACGTGCCCTATGTTATCGAAACGTCGGCGGGCTTGAATCGCAACTTTTTGATGTTTTTGTGCGAGGCGTACGAAGAAGAAAACGTCGGAACGGACGGCAAGGACGACTACCGGACGGTGCTCCACTTGGATCCGCGCTTGGCTCCGATAACGGTCGCTGTTCTTCCGATGATGAAAAAGGACGGTCTTTCGGAAATCGCTAAAGAGATTCAACATGAATTAAAAGAAGACTTTGTAACTGACTTTGACCAAAGCGGGACAATCGGCAAACGCTACCGCCGTCAGGATGAAGTGGGTACGCCGTTTTGCGTTACCATTGACTATCAAACCAAAGACGACGACACGGTTACGATACGTTTCCGCGACTCGATGGAGCAAATCCGCGTAACACGCGCCGACCTCGTCTCCGAATTACGTGCGGCAATCAAAAACTATAAAGCTCCGGCAAAAAAATAACGGCTGTCGAAGTCCGCGCAGGTAAACTCCGCGCGGACTTTTTGATTCCGGTAAGGTGAATGCAATGGAATATGTACGACTTGGAAAATCGAACCTTATGATAAGCCGCGTCGCAGTCGGCACAACGTCGCTTGCAGGCGGAGACGGGGAAGCGGAAAACAGCGCGGCTCTTATCAAAAAAGCGTATGATGCGGGGATAAACTTTTTTGATGCCGCAAAAACCGCTTCCGGAGCGGAAAACATTTTAGGCGCCGCCGTTTCTTCCGTGCGTAAAAGCGTTATCATTGCGGATAAAACGAGCGCGCGGACGGAAAAGGACATTTTGCAGGACGCGGAAGAGAGCCTTTCCGTTCTCCAGACCGATTACATAGATTTATACCAGTTTGAAACGCATGATTTTCTTCCGGAGCATGGCGACAAAGACGGCGTTATCCGTGCCTTCGAAACATTGAAAGCGGCAGGGAAAATTCTTCACATCGGCATTGCAACGCAGGATTTAGATGTTGCAAAAGCCGCCGTACAAAGCGGACTGTTTGAAACGCTCCAGTTTCCGTTCAATATGATTAGCTCGGAGAAAACGCTTGCGCTTGTCGAATTATGCGCCGCCAACGACATGGGATTTCTTGCCATGCAGCCTTTATGCGGCGGCGTACTCCGCAATATTCCGCTTGCATTCGGTTTTTTGCACCAATATGAAGAAGTCGTTCCGCTCTGGGGTGTGCAAAGTGCGGAAGAATTGGAGCAGATTTTGTATTTTAACGAACGCCCGCCCATCATTGACGACAAATTCCGCGAAGAAGTAGAAAAAGCGCGGCTCTTCTTTAATTAAAAACGCCGCAGCTCATCACCGCAGCGTTTTATATCCCATTGATAAAAGCATTCCTCTTACACACGAGGGGCAATCAGGTAAAAATATTCATATCGACTTCGGAAAAACCTCTTCCGTCGGGCTTTGCTTCTTCCGCTTTTATTCCCTGCGGCGTCTTTTTGTAATTTATTCCGCAGCTTACCGCATTCGCTTTCAGCGCTGTTTTGACGTCTTCTTCTTCCTGTCTCGTCAGGACGCGGACAATTTTGTTCGCATCATCGTCGGTCTGAATGCTTTTCGGCGAGCCGTTCGCTTCATATTCGCCGACCAACTGGATTATAGGCTTCGTCGGATTGTTCGCCGCTACGTCGGTTACAATACCGATTTTCCCGTTGTTGAGATACACATACGCGCCGATGGGGTACAGCGACAGACTGTACAAAAGGGCTTTAATCACCGTTGCGTCATACTGATTGTTTTGATTTTTGAGCATTTCGACCATCGCGTCAAAAGTGGTGCGCTCGGTTTTGTATTCGCGCGGAGCCGTAATCGCCTCAAACGAACAGGCGACCGATATGATTTTTGCGTACGTCGAGATTTTATTTCCCATCAATTGACGGGGATAGCCCTGCCCGTTTTCTTTTTCATGGTGTTCCAAAACGCCGAGTTGAACGGAAAGCGGGAAATTTAATTCTTTGAGAATATTGTAGCCCAAAAGCGTGTGCGTCATAATTTGCGCCCGCTCGGAGGACGAGAGCGACTTGTCGGTCATGTACAACTGCGGCGGCAGACGGAGCATACCGATTTCGTGAAGAATGCACGTTATGCCGAGTTCGATGAGTTTAGAAAGCGACAGGTGCAGTTCCATTCCGATGGTGATTGCAAGCACTGTCGAGCGCATGGAATGCATGACTAAAAAGTTTTTGCTCCGCGCCTGTGCGGACGGTGTAATGCGCAGTACATAGCGTTTATTGTCTTTGATAAAAATACACAGATTTTTTACGTTCGCGGACAAATCGTGCACGTCAATTTTTTTATGCGTGGAATAATGCGTATAAATCGAATTAATGTAATTTATGTATTCGTTATAAACTTTTTGTACAGAATCCATACGCGAGCACTCTGTATTTGCAAATTTGAGCGCTGATGTACTGGCAATAACTTCGTTTGCAGCTTCTTTTATTTTTTGTGCGGAAGCGCTGAGCGTCGGTTTCTGTGCGGCAGGCGTCTTCAAACTCTGAGGAAGCGGCTCTGCAGGAGGAGCAGAATCTCTGCAAGTAAATTCTTTAAAATCCCATTCGGTCAGGGTTTCGATAAGTTCTTTAGTAACTGCCGTTGCTGCGGGAAGCAGAATGCAGCGCTCATCAAGCATTAAATCACTTTTAAATATCAATTCCGGCTTTAATGATTCAAGTGTAACCGTCGTATTCATCGATAATACTCCGTATTTACTATCGGCAGCGCCGATAAAAAACTTTACGGAGCGCAAAATAAGGGAATGTCAATGCTCTCTCCTTCTCATTTTCAGCCAAACTCAAGACCGCTATGACTAATAGACGCATTCGACAATCTTGTTATCGAACAGGACTTGAAAGTTCTAGACCGCACAAAGTGCACGATTTAGACCATCATATTTAAAGGTTCCTTGTTCTAAAACGGCAGTTTCTCAATAAGTGTGATTTTTTGATAATCGCCGTTTTATTCGTGCGTTTTTTGCCGCCCGCAGGATTAGATAACGCGGATATCTTCTACGCACAAATTTAAGTCTTCCAAGATTTTTTGCACCTTATCCGCCGCAATATTCACGACTTTTATTGTTATGCGTCGTTTCGTCTGTTCAGATGTTGCCCGCGTTACCATAGAAACAAGATTTCCATTTTCCGCGGCAATTTTCGGAATCAAGTTGATGAGCTGTCCTGGCTTATCATCGAGCAAAAGCACAAAACGAACGCCTTTCTGCCGCGCGCCGAACATATCGGTAAACAAGTGGAACAAGTCGCTTTCCGTGATGATCCCAGTTACCAGTCCATTTTTCATTGCCGGAACGCAGCCGATTTTATTATCGACCATAATGCGCGCTGCTTCTTCTACGACTTCGTCTTCATCGACTGTAATAACTTTTTTTATCATCACTTTATCGACCGTCAGCTTTGACAGCAAATAGCCGATTTCATACATATCAAGCGTTGTTGCGCCGGACGGTCCCGCTTTGAGCAAGTCATTTTTTGTTATAATGCCGACAAGCGAACCGGATTTATCTACAACCGGCAGCTTGCTTATCTTGTTTTTGAGCATAGCGTTTTTCGCTTCCGTAATGCTCATATCCGGTGCAACCGTTACCACGTCTTTTGTCATCGTATTTTTAATAAGCATAAAAACCTCCTAATACGCGTCTTTTATATTACCGCGCACATTAAACCTGTTCGGAATGTTCCGTTTCGGGACAAGTCTACTATATCACACTCGCCGTCCAAAACGAAAGAGCGCATTTCCTTGCGATTGTTCCTATCCGCCCAAATACGCGGACTTTACCGCATCGTCAAACAGTAAATCTTGAGCCTTACCGCTTTTTATTACTTCGCCTGTTTCAAGCACGTAGGCTCTGTCCGCAATCGAAAGCGCCTTAAACGCATTTTGTTCGACTAAAAGTACCGTCGTTCCATCTTCGTTTATGCGCTTTACAATAGAAAATATTTCATCGACTAAAATCGGAGCAAGTCCCATCGACGGCTCGTCCAAAAGCAAAAGCCGCGGCTCTGCCATCAGTGCGCGTCCCATCGCAAGCATTTGTTGTTCGCCGCCGCTCAACGTTCCTGCATTTTGCCGAACGCGCTCTTTCAGCCGCGGGAACAGCTCAAAAACGCGCTCCAAGTCGCTGCGGATTTTTTTCTTGTCGCTCCGAAGATACGCGCCGAGTTCAAGATTTTCATAGACGGAAAGATTGGCAAAAATGCGCCGCCCCTCCGGCACTTGAATCAAATGCTTGGCAACGATTTTATCCGCCGGCAAACTCGTGATATCCTCTCCATCAAATAAAATCGTCCCCGACTGCTTTTTAATGATATTCGACACCGAATGCAGCGTCGTCGTTTTTCCTGCGCCGTTCGAGCCGATAAGCGTAATAATCTCTCCCGTCTCTACGCAAAACGAAACGCCCCGAAGCGCCTTAATTGCGCCGTACGAAACGCATAAATCTTTTACTTCAAGCAGCATACATCCTCCATGCCGTTGTTTTTCAATCTTTTTTTTATTTGGGGCGCAAACGAAATCTGCAATCGGCTTTTCGCGGTTTCGCTGTCGCTCCATTCCTCAAGCTAAAGGCTTTCGGAACGCGCAAGCGCGCCGCTCCAATCCGGCGCAGGCGGAACGTCCGTCATTTGCGCATTTTCCGTTCTGCAGCGTAGTAATCGCATTCCACCCGGCAAAACACTGTTTCGGACAGTTTGCGCCAGCAAACTGTGGGCGACCGACACCCCATTAACACTGTCAGACTCTGTAATAACCGGTCGCCGCCGGTCGCCGTTACGCCCCCAAATACGCTTTTATCACCTGCGGATCGTTTTTAATTTCGTCAGGCGTGCCGGAAGCGATAATTCTGCCGTAATTTAAAACGACGATACGCTCGCAAATCCCCATAACCAATTTCATATCGTGTTCGATAAGAAGAATAGTAAGTTTGAACTGCCGCCGTATAAAGTCGATGAGCTTCATCAATTCTTCGGTTTCCTGCGGATTCATGCCGGCGGCAGGCTCGTCGAGCAAGAGCAGTTTCGGTTTTGAAGCAAGTGCGCGGACGATTTCAAGTTTGCGCTGCTCTCCGTAAGGCAGATTTTTTGCAAGTTCATCTTTTTTATCTTCAATGTGGAATATCGAAAGGAGCTGTTCCGCCCGCGCCCTCATATTCGCTTCATCGCGAAAAAAACGCGGCGTTCTGAACAAAACGTCAAGCGGATGTACCGCGCGTGAAGAGTGGAGCGCAATTAAAACATTTTCCGTAACGGTTAAATTGCCGAAAAGCCGGATATTCTGGAACGTGCGCGCAATACCAAACTTATTTAATCGCGCAGGAGATGCTTTGTTCAAAATGCGCACTATGCCGCTCCTGTCCCAAAAACTCAACTGTCCCGTCGTCGGCTTATAAATGCCGCTTATCATATTGAATGTCGTCGTTTTTCCCGCTCCGTTAGGGCCGATTAATCCGATGAGTTCGCCTTCGTAAATATCGCAGGAAAAATCGCCGACCGCACACAGTCCTCCAAATAAGATGGAAATGCCGGCGGCTTGAAGTACCAATTTTTTTTCGTCGCTCATATTATTTTTCCTCCGCAGCCGTTTTCTTTTTCAACGCGCCATTTAGCACGTCGGTAAAACGTAGTTTCTTTATCTTTCCGAACGTTTTGACAAACGAAAATTCTTTTGTGCCTAAAAGTCCCTGCGGTCGGAAAATCATAACGAGCGTCAAAATGACTGGATAAAATAAAAGCCGATAGTTTTGCAAAAAACGCAGAACTTCCTGCAAAAGCGTAAGCACGTAGGCGGAAAGCACGCTTCCGGTCATCGAACCCATACCGCCGAGCACGACGAATATCAAATAGTCCACGCTTTTGGTGAATGATGCCTGTTCCGGCTTTATAAAACCAACGTACATGACGTAAAACGCGCCTCCGATTCCTGCGACAAACGATGCGGCGACAAAGCCTGTCATCTTGTACTTGAAAACCGGAATGCCGCACGAATTTGCGGCGACGGCGTCTTCGCGAACCGCAAGAATTGCCCGTCCGTAGGTCGAGCGGATAAAATTCTGCGTGAATATGATAATGACAACGAGTACCGCCGTTACGGAAAGCACCGAGACGGACGAATTGAGCGTCAACAACGTCGGGAAGGACATTCCGTTCGGTCCGCCCGTCCACTGTTTTAAGTTGACCAGCACGACGCGGATTATTTCACCGAAGGCAAGCGTGACGATTGCAAGATAGTCGCCTTCGAGTTTGAGCGTCGGAAAACCGATTAAAAATCCGAAAAATGCCGTTATTAGTCCTGCCACGATGACGCTTACGGGCAGCGGAAGTCCTCCGTGCGCGCTCAAAAATACCGTCGAGTACGCGCCGATTGCCATAAAACCCGCTTGTCCGAGAGAAAGTTGTCCTGTAATGCCGCTGATGAGATTTACGCTGATTGCCATAATCGCGTTCACTCCGGCAAGACTTAAAATTCCTGCCGCATAGTCATCAAGGATACCCGCAAAGACCAGGAGAAAGGGCAGCGCGACTGCAACAAAGGCCGCCGCCGTCAAAAGCAATGTATTTTGTAAAACCTTATTTTTCATCGTATTCTCCAAAAATAAAAACTGTGCGTAGTTTCGCTACACTTTTACAACCTGCTTCCGTCCAAACAGTCCCGACGGCTTTACGAGCAAGATGACTATGAGAAGGGCATAGGAAATTGCATCGGCAAACTGCGAATTTAAATAGCCTTTGGTGAGCGTCTCCGCAATTCCCAAAATGATTCCGCCGGTCATCGCCCCCGGGATTGAGCCGATTCCGCCTAAAACCGCCGCGACAAAGGCTTTTAAGCCCGGAATATACCCCATCACGGGGTCAATTTGCGGATATGCTGTTGCATAGAGAACTCCGCCTGCCCCCGCAAGCACGGAGCCGATGACGAACGTTATCATAATTATTCTATTTACGTTGATTCCCATGAGGCTTGCCGCCTGTAAATCGTAAGAGACCGCCTGCATCGCCTTTCCCGTCTTGGTGTAATTGACGACAAAGTTGAGCGCAAGCATTAAAACCGCAGACGCAAGAATAACGATGAGCTGGAGGTTGGAAATGGAAAGCAAACCGAAGTTGAAGTTGATAACGTCCATTGTCGGAAAACGGCGCGGGTCGGGACCAACAAACGGCAGGACGCGCATCATGTTTTGTAAAATCAGTTCAACTGCAATCGCCGTAATAAGCGAATTAAGACGCGGCGCACTGCGAAGCGGACGATACGCAAACCGTTCAATTATTACGGCAAGAAATGCGCACAAAACCATTGCAACGATAAATGCGCCGATAAGCCCCGGCGCAACCGCTCCGAAAATCATAAGTACAAAATAGCCGGCATATGCGCCCATCATCATAACATCGCCGTGCGCAAAGTTTATGAGCTTTACGATTCCGTAAACCATCGTATAGCCGAGTGCAATCAACGCATAGATGCTGCCGAGTGAAAGTCCGTTAATAAGCTGCTGTAAAAACATAAGGCCACCATGAATTTTAATTGCGCCGACTCTACAGCGCATTTATAACAAGTTCTTAAATAAAACTTTATGACTTTAATTGTACTGCAAATAACGGGCAGGTGCAACCGGAATAGAATTGGTAATTGGCGGGCGGCGGAGAATGCAATTTTGAAAGATTAAACGGCATTGCCGTCCGCGCGAGATTTTGTCGTCGGCAAAAGCGCAGACGGCGTACCATCAAATCTGCGTAATCAAGTTTAGTCTGCCTGCGGCATATTATTTTTAGAGTATACGCAGCCGCAGTAGTGCTGGCGGTACAAGCCGAATTCCTCGCTGAGTTCGAGACTGCGTTTAAAACCGTTTTTTTTCTTAAAATCAGAGGAAAGGAATTTTGTGCCGCCTCGGGATTCCAAGCGCGTTCCTATTTCATTTATTTTGTCTGCATCCTTAAACGGACTGATTGAAAGCGTCGTCGTAAAATAGTCAAATTTATTTTCAACCGCATATTCGTAGGCTCTTTTCATGCGCAATTCATAACAGCGGCGGCAGCGCTCGCCTTTTTCCGCTTCTTTTGCAAGCGCCGGCTCGTCCTTTACGCCGGAAGCCTCGTAAAATTCTTTCGGGTCGTAGTTGTCTTCAATCAATTTGACGCTGTTCTGCACGGCTGGAGAAAAGCGCGGCAAAAGATTTTTCAATTCGTCGAATCTCCGCCGGTATTCCTCTTGAGGATAAATGTTCGGATTGTAATAAAGAATGGTGATGTCGAAAAATGATGCAAGATATTCAATGACATACGACGAACATGGACCGCAGCACGCATGAAGCAGGAGCGACGGTTTTACGCCGCCCGCTTCAAGTTCCTTCAGTGTCCGGTCAAGAATCTGCTGATAGTTAGATTTCTTCAAGGTCGATTTCGCACGCGGAACAGGGGACTGTTATAGACCAGTTTTCCAAAACCTGCGGATGGATTTCACCAAAAACGCCGATTTTTTTGCCGTTTACAATGATTGCAGCCTGCCTTCCGGCGATAAAGCGCGGATCGGACGTTTCTATAACTTCGTATTTGCAGTCAAGAAAGTATAAAAGAGCCGAAACTTCGCCTGCGATGTCGTTAAAGTTGACGCCTGCGCCCGCAGATAAAAAACCTAAGTTTTGGCGCGTCCGCGTGCCGGTGTTTTCTTCTTCGCAAATGTAGGCGACTTTGCCGATTTCAAAAATCTTGTGCGGATACACGGCTCCGGCGGACTTGCTTTCCGCGCGCAAAAGAGAAGAAAGCATTTCCGGACGGATAAATTGGTAGTTTTCGCTCATCGGATTGGCGATTTCGATAACGCGCGCCGCGTCGATATTCATGTTGTCGATATAATCTTTGCGGCTTCCGACGTAATTAAAAATCATTTCCTGATAGCCGAGCCCGACCATAAGCGTTTTGGTTTTGCGGCTCAATTCGGTGATGGGCAAAAGTCTGCCGATTGTAAATGCTTTCGGTTTTTGCGGCGTAAACGTATCCAGTCCCGCGCCAATCATCACGTCTTCGATAATGTCGAATTCATGCAAAAAGTCGTTGCGGTACGGAGCGGGAGAGACGGTAAATTCCGTATCGCTTTTTCCGTCAACTGTTATTTCAGTCATTTCGACGGTACTGCCCATGCGCTTGAGCGCGTCCGCTGTCTTTGCCGCGTCAAAATCGACGCCGAGCATTCGATTTATAGTCCCCAGCCGCGCTTTTGCAGGCTGTTGAAAATAAAACGGCGCCGTAATATCTGTGCCGAAACCCGTTTCATACGGGTGCTTTACGAGCACCGGCTCAATATCATAGCCGCAGTCCGCAAAGTCGCAGGCGACGATATTTGCGGCAAGAAGCAGGTTTTCCATGTTGTCGCCGGTCAATTCGACCATAAGATTCTTATCGCCGGTTTTGACTGCGCCAAGCGACGCGCTGTTGATTATCGGCGGCATCGAAAGAATTTCGCCCTTGTCGTCTGCCAAAAGCGGAAATTTCGCCATGTTTTGCAAAATCCAGCCGAAGTCTTTGCCTTTGGGGTACTCGGAAAGAATTTGACGGCAGGTCATCGGCTGTTCGCACTGGAGCGGAATAAAAGTCGTTTTGTCAGGGTCAACGGCTTTATAATGAACGGGGAATTGAATGCAGTCCGCGCGGTACACGCCCATCGAAAGCGATTTACGCTTACGTCCGAAGTTCCATGCAAGTTTTTCCTGCGTCTGAATGATGTCGCGGAGCATTACTTCGTCAATCGGCTTTCCGGTAATAACAAATGCTGCAAGAAACGGGCGAATTTCTTGCAGTTCCGGTTCAACAAGCACGACGCGGTTTTTATAATCTTTTATGCTGCCCTTTTTCGACAGGAATTTGTAGTAGTCCGGCGCAGGGACTCCGCTGTGCAAGCGCAGCTGCCGTGCAATTCCGTTTGTAGACCACAAATCAGGACGATTCGTATCATTCAGTTCTATTTTTATAGCGCGCTCACCTTCGCCCGTGCTCATGTCGGGCAGTTCATCGAGTTCCGCCTTTGCGCACGTTAGTTTTCTCTCCAGCGTATCGTAATCGTATGTTTCCACAAGAAGATTAAAAAACAGTTTTTCATTTACTTCGATTTTTGGCATGATTTCCTCTATAATATATGTTACCGCAGCGGAAAATTTTGTTCGACTATAAATCATCGGGCTGAATATTTCAATTATTATGAAAAAAAATTGTGAAAAAATTGCGCGCTCTAAGCGCCTGTAAAATGATTTGACAAGCGGCGGCAAACAGACGACAGAAAACAAAAAGGAGTTGGCGCCCCGCCCGCAAACTGCGTATCCGTCCCAGGTTTTCCCCAGAGGGAAAACTTAAAGCCGGCGGAACTCCGTTTTCTCTTTCAAATGCCGTTCTTGGCCGCCAGCCGTTTTCTGAACTGCGGCCCCGCCTGCAAATTGCGTATCCGTCCCAAGTTTTCCCCGGAGGGAAAACTTGAAGCCGGCGGAACTTCGTTTTCTCTTTCAGACACCGTTCTCTGCCGCCGGCCGTTTACAACGTAAAACGGCTGATTTCTTCGGAGAGTTTTTTAATGCTCGCTTTGTTTTTGCGCGTTACCAGATTGATTTCGTGGACGGAGTTCGTAATTTGATCGGCGCCGGAAGCTATATCGTTCATGTTGTCAGTCGTTTCCCGCGTTATTTCCGAAAGTTTTTGCATTTCCTCGGCAATCTGCGCTCCTCCTTCAATCATCTCGGCAGACGCGTCTTTTACTTCTTCGGTAACTTTGTTGATTTCTTTGATTGCGCTCAAAACCTGCCGGCTGGTTGAGTCCTGTTCTTTCATCGAATTGACGATAGAGTCCTCTTGTTTGGAAATAGCGCTCACGGACTCATAGACTTCGATAAACAACTGCTCCGCCTTTGCGCCCGCTTCCGTCAATTTTTCGATAATTTCTGTCGATTCCTTTATAACAACGCCGATATGCTTTCCCTGCATATTGGATTCTTCGGCAAGTTTGCGGATTTCCTCTGCGACGACAGCAAAGCCCTTGCCGCTCTCTCCGGCGTGCGCGGCTTCAATTGCGGCGTTCATGGCAAGAAGGTTTGTCTGACTTGCAATCGTTTGAATAATCAGACTTGCTTCCATAAGCGACTGGGACTGCTCAGCAATCTGCGCAACAACGGAATTTGCAAAACGCGCGCCTTCTTTGCCCTGCTGCGTCTGCGCGTACACAGTTTTGATAAGCGCGTTGTTTTCTTCAAGGGCGCGGCTGGCGGAAGAAATATTCTCCGCCATTTGCTCGATGGAAGACGAAGAGCGACGAATGCTGTCCGCCTGTACTTCAATACCGGAGACAAGACGGCTGAGTCTGCCGTTTATCTGCTCGACGGTCGCGGCGGTTTCCGTAACGCCGGCCGCCTGCGAATGCGCTTGTTCTTTGACGGAAAGGACGTTGCCGCCGATTTGCTTTACGGACGCCGCCGTTTCTTCCATATTTGCCGCAAGCGTATTGCCGACTTCAGACATCGTATCCGCTTCGTTTTTGAGGAGTTTTATCATGCGGCTCATGTTTTCTACGGCAGTATTAAAGTGCGTCATCAATAATCCCAGTTCGTCGCGCCTTTTTACGTCCACTCTGCCGGTCAAATCTCCCATTGCAATTTTGGAAAAAATGTTTTCAAGGCGGTGCAGATTCTTTTTCAGTCCCCGTGAAAACACAAATACGCCGGAAAAGTAAACGGCAAACATCAGAATGCCGATGAGCGCCATCGAGCGCAAAAGTTCGATAAACAACGACATAATTTCGTGTTCGTTTACGAGCGTAACCAGTTTCCAATTCATCTTTGACAATGGAAAGACGTAAGCGCGCCAGTTTATTCCGTCCAGCATGATTTTCGTTCCCGCATTCGACAGGCCGGTAAGACGTTGAAAGGCAGGAATGCCGGAGTCTTTGAGCATTTTGAAATTCAATTCTTTGTGTTTGGGGTCTGCAAGAATCGTGCCGTCGTCCTGCACAAGCATACAGTAGCCCGTCGCTCCGATTTGTATTGTATTGACGAAATCGGTCAACTCCGAAAGCCTGATGTCAAGTCCTAGGCAGCCGAGCAGTGCTCCGTGCGCGTCTTTGACGGCTTTCGTGATTGTCAAAAGCGGCTTTCCGTCAGTTGAAGCGTACACGTCGGTGAGCGCAATTGCCCCGTCCGCCTGCACCGCTGCCTTGTACCACGAGCGTTCGCGCGGGTCAAAACCGTTTTCAAGCGGCTCCGTCGAATGCGTGGCAAAACCGCCCCACTTCGTTCCGAAATATATTTCTGAGAATTCAGGACAATTTTTTATAATCGAATCGAAAAACGCAGTAATATCGTCTTCGGTCTTGCCGCCGTGAATGCCGGCGTTTCCCGCTTTAACAGCAGCGCTCGTGAGGTTATAAATCGTTTCATCTGCAGCAAGGACTGCGGGATTGGCCGCACAGATGTTCAAAATATTGTTTCCGCTGCTGATAAACAGTTCTACAGCTTTTTCGACGTTTGTAAATTGATGAGCGGTAAAGCCGTCGAATTGATTTATATTCTTTTTGTACAATATAAAACCGACTACGGCGCAAATAAAAATCACCAAAGAGATTATTGCGCCGGCAATAATCATCAACAGTTTTGCCGTAACTGAAAGCGTGTTTTTCATACTGACAACTCCTATAAAATACTTGTTATAACTGTATTGAATGGAGGCTGAAATTACAAGGTCGTCCTTTGCGGACAAGAGAAAAAATTGCGCAGAGAGGCAAGATATGCTTTTGCGCACAAAGGGACTGGAAAAGCGAAAAAAATACGCGGAGAAGAGCCGACTTGCGGCAGTTTTCGTATCCAGGTGACTGGACAAGCAAGCGTTTTCCGCGTGTGCTGCGTTTGACACAATATTCAAAATCAGTATACTATTCATCACGTATGTTGACGGAAATTACGGTTTCAGCGCCTGCAAAAATTAATATCGGACTAAACGTCCTGCCGGTGCGGAAAGACGGGTTTCACTCAATAGAAAGCATTTTTCAAATCGTTGATGTATGCGACGAATTGAAAGTGCGCGCAACCGGCGGTTTCGGACAGTGCAGGATAGTCTGCGCCGATATGATAATGCCGGAAAACAATACGATTACGTCAGCATACCAAGCGTTTTCAGAAGTGGCAGGCAAAAGCGTGTCCGTCTGCGTTGAACTGAAAAAAAATATTCCGTCGGGCGGAGGGCTGGGCGGAGGTTCTTCCGACGCTGCCGCATTGGTACGTGCGCTGGAAAAACTCAACAGCGTAACTCTTTCGAAAAAAGAGTTGGATAGGATTGCGGCAAAAGTCGGAAGCGACGTGTTTTTCTTTTTGCACGCAAAAGAAAACGGGGCGGCAATCGTTACAGGACGCGGCGAATGCGTCAGAACTATAGAGCGCAGGCGCGATTTGACATTCGTTTTAGTCTTTCCGCCGGTAAGTAGTTCGACAAAAGAGGCGTATGCTTTGATTGACGCGCTTTATGCAGCCGGCGGACAGCAGGAGTCTTACCCTCTTTTGCAGCGGCTCGAAGAAATGTACAAGGGGGATGTGAAAGGTTGGACTTTTAAAAACGCTTTTCGCCTACCGCTTGAAAAAAAATATACCCAAATTCGGACGGCGTTTGCCGCTCTTTCTAAGGTCAACGCGCCTTATTACGAGATGTCCGGCTCTGGGTCAACTTTGTTCGGAGTTTTTACCGACAGCGGAAACGCTCTTGCTGCCGTCCAAAAATTACGGGCAGTCGGACTAAAGTGCGTTACGGCGCATTAAGTCCGCGCAATTATAAAAATGTGTACGACGGAGGAGTGTATGCAGATTACCGAGTTGCGTATTCACAAAGTTGAAAACGACGAAAAGTTGAGAGGTTATGTTACCATAACGCTTGACAAATGCCTTGTCATTCACGGCGTTAAGATTATTGACGGACAGAATGGGCTGTTTATCGCAATGCCGAGTAAGAAAGCGTCAAATGGAGCGTTTAAGGACATTGTTCATCCGATAACAACGGAATTCAGAAATGAGATTCAAAAAATGATTATCGATGAATACAATTCCGGTCATGTTGCAAGCGAAAGCGGACATTGAGTTCGTTTTCTTAAAAATGTTTACAATGGGACGTCGTCAAGCGGTAAGACAACGGCTTTTGGTGCCGTCATTCCACAGGTTCGAATCCTGTCGTCCCAGAAAAATAAACCTGTTCGATAACTTATTGTCGAACAGGTGAGCGGGTTTAAAATCGCACGGCTGCACAATTTTGAACATCGTATTTTAAACTAACCTGTTCTGAAACAGAACTGTCCGAACAGGTTTAATATAAAATTTGTTGACGTAAGGAGTTCCTAAAAATGGATAAGTTTGTAATCAATGCCGCCACACGTACTGCAAGCGGTAAAGCGGCTGCTAAACGGCTTCGCGCTGCAGGTCATATTCCGGCAATCGTTTACAATTCAAAAGGCGAATCAACGCTGCTTGATATCGATTCAGTTGAATTCAATAAAGTGTGGCGTTCAATAACGCCGACAACGACCGTTGAACTTAAAGTTGACGGCGGTGCAGGGCAGACGGCGTTAATTCAGGATACCGAATATGAAATCCGTACCGATAAAGTTCTTCATGCGGACTTTTTTGTTCCTGCTGCCGATCAAAAAGTTACGGCGGTTATGAAAGTACAGTATTCCGGTACTGCGGCAGGCGTTTTAAAGGGCGGTTTTTTACTCAAACATACGCCGACTGTAAAGGTGCAGGCTGTTGCAGAAAAACTGCCGCAGCGGATTGTCGCGGACGTTTCCGCCTTGAACATCGGCGATTCGCTCAAAGTTAAGGATTTGGGACTTGGTAGCGATGTTACCGTTCTTTCCGACGCAGAACTTCAGTTGGTAAGCGTTTCACCTGCCCGCTGAGAGCGCGGCTCGGATAAAAGGCTGTCTTCGGGCAGCCTTATTTTTTTTCATACGTATGACGGCTGCAAAAAATATTGTTTCCGATTTTGAAAATAAGGTCCGTCAAAGTCTCAAAGACTGCGGCATATCGCTTACGGAACTTGAAAAATCCAGAAAAACGCTCGGCGCAGCGGTTTCCGGCGGGGCGGATTCACTTGCCTTGCTCATAAGCCTTGCGCACATTTTAAAAAATACTCCCATAGTCATAAACGTCATAAATGTAAATCACAATATACGCGATGCGGCGGAGAGCGGGGCGGATTCTGCTTTCGCGGCGGATTTTTGCGCAACGCTAAAGCAGCAGGGGTTTCGCGTACGGGCTTTTATTGCGGAACTGCCGCGCGGACTTGTTACCCGCACTGCCGAAGAGCGTAAAAGGGGCATTGAAGAAGCGGCTCGTTTTTTACGCTATAAAGCTTTTGACAAGTTTGCCGAACAAAAAAACGCCGCTGTTATCTGTCTTGCGCACAATAAAAATGATGCGCTCGAAACGCTTCTCATGCGGTTTTTGCAAGGAGCGGCAGGCTCCATTGCGCCCGTTCGAGGACGGTATGTCCGCCCTCTGCTTGGTATTATGCGCGCAGAAATTGAAGCCTATCTTTCCGCGCAGCACATTTTGTGGCGCACAGACGGTACAAACTTCGACGAAAACTACCTCCGCAACAAAATTCGCTTGTCCCTCGTTCCTCTGCTGAACGAAAAATTTTTCGGGTGGGACACTGCGCTCCTTACCGGTGCGGCGCGCGCGGCAGAAGACGAGGCTGCGTTGGCTGCACTTGCCTCCGCGCACACGTGGCAGCCATATAAAAAAGATTCTGTCTGTATGGATAAAAATGAATTTTGTTCCTGCCCTGCTGCCGTCCAAAGGCGGCTTTTGTACAAGGCGTTTACGACACTCGGCGCGGAAAACCGCATTCCTTATACATTTGTTCAAGCCGTGCAAGACGCGGCAAAAAAACGTGTGCGCTCCTTTTCATTTTCCGCATGCGGCATAAAAGCCCGCTTTTCCAGTCAGTCCGTCTGCATACAAAAAGAAGAGAAACGGGCGACCGTCTCTTGTTTTTTTGCTATAATCGAAGCAAGCGGCGTTTATAACTTTACGTTCGGCGCACTGTCTGCCGAAATTCAAAAAGGAAAAGCCTGCATTTGCGTAACGGGCGAAGCCGGTTCATTTGTGATGGACAGCGTTTCCGCTCCGTTTTGCGTGCGGAGCCGGCAGCCGGACGACAAGGTAAAAACAGCGGACGGGACGTATAAATCGGTTTCCGCTGTGTTTGCCGGCTGGCATATTCCCAAAGAAAAGCGGGATTGCGTACCGCTCATTCAAGAATTGGGGACGGCTGGACAAGAAATTGTCGGTATTGCGGGAAGTGTACTTGGTTTTCCCGATTGGATTGTGAGAGGATAAAATTGAACAAGAAGATTTTGATAGCTTTAGCGTCTGTGGGCGCGGCGTTTTTGTGTTTTGCAGAAGACGCGTCGCTGAAATCCGCAAACAGAAAGACTGCTGTCCGCTGTCTAAAAGCGGCGGAAGCCTGTCTTGCCGCAGATGACTTTGAGGCGGCGCTTTCGCAAAGCGAACTTGGACGCGCCTATGACGATTCCGTTGCCGATTTATGGTTTGTGAGCGCTGCGGCGAAAAGCGGACTAAAAAAAACGAAGTCCGAAGTCCTTGCGCTGGTAAAAAAGTCTTTAACGGAAGGCGAGTGGGTTGATTATAACCGCGATGGGGCGCGTATTTTGTACGCAGACATTCTCTGCGATACCGGCAAGTGCGAGTCTGCGCTTGAAACGCTTGATTCTTCGCCGCTTATGTATTCTGCAGATGCGGAGTTTATCCGTGCAAAAGCGTATTATAAAATGCGTACAACAGCGTCGATTCAAAAGGCGCGCGATAAAATCAATGCGGCTCGGAAAATTTATCCGTCGGATACGCGCTTTGCCCTCCTTTTTTTTAAACACGAATACGCGCTCAGGCGGACTGGAAACGCTGATTTTTCTAATCCGGCTTTAGCCAAACGGATTGCGGATTTTTTTATTTCCCGTCTGCCCGAATACGAAAATGCCGATGAGGAACTTGAGATGTACGCGGCGGTTTTTGCGGCGGGAGAGCGGCAAGTCCGTATGCTGAACGCGTTTGCCTCACATGGAATGCGCCATCCCTTGTATGCGGCGGCGGCGCTCAGAGCGGGGATTTTTGAGCAGCAGGAAGCGTGGGACTATTTTTGCAGTTTTGCAGGCGGCGAACTTCCGCTTGAGTTTTTAGACGATATTTTGCCGCTTTTGACAGAATCGCTTACAAAAGAGTCTGTAAAAGAGCAGCTCAACGCCTTTTGCGGAACGCTGACGGCGGATACGGACGGCGATACGGAGCCGAACTTAATTGTTAAGTATTCCCGCGGACGACCGGCGTTTTTTTCGTGGGATAAAGACAATGACGGCATTATCGAGTGGAAGGCGGAATGCGACTTCGGCTCGCCGATAAAAGCGGAAATTGCGGAAGGAAATATTTCCGTCGCGTACGGTACTTTTCCGTATGCTGTGCAGATTGCATTTAAGTCTGCGAGCAAACCGCAGGGCTTCAGCGCAAAGTTCAACTTGCTCGATGAAACCTGCGAATGCGCACCCTTTGCAGTTACGCCGTATGCGCCGGTAAAAAAACTTTTTCAATTCAACTTTTTTGTTCCCGTCATTCTTGATGAATTCAATGTGATTGGAGAAGGCAAACTTTTTGCGGCTTGTTCCTCGTATGAAGTCCCCTCTGATGAACGCAGCGGGGCAAATATTCGCTTTTCCGTACTGGACGGGACGATTCAGAGTGCTGAATACAGCGTGGACGGGGCAGTGTATGCGCGTACTATTTTTGAAAATGGATTTCCGACTGTGCGTACCGTTGATAAAGACGATGACGGCATTTTTGAGACTGTTGAAACATTTGCTTATGACAGCAACAACGCGCTTGGTATAAAACAAGAAGAATCTGCAGCGCTTATGGCGCACTTGTTCGGACATGCGGCTTCCGGTAGAGGAATTTACATTAAGATGATTCAAATCGACCGAAATGCCGATACCCGTCCTGATTTTACGGAAGAATATCTTGCCTTTGATGGAAAAATATCGAGTTGGGATAATGACGGCGACGGAAATTGGAATGTGCAGTACCATCGCTACCCACGTGAAAACTCCGGTGCCCCTGTAATCGAGGACGCGCGTTTTTACGGCGGCGATAAAAAAATCGTTACGGTAACTTCATGGAATGGACAGCCGGTAAAAGTGCAGACAGGAAAGGGAACTATTCCGATTATTCACGGCACAGTCTCCGATTTTTATTGGCTTGGTGACGGCGGCAGCGCAGATGACGAATACTTTATCGCAGAAAGTCTTGGAGATAATGCCGAACAAGGCGTATCGCAGATTTTTCAGCGCGGCGACAAACGTATGCTTGTCGTAAAAATTGGGCGTAATGTGTTTGCTCAGGTATTGGCAGGCGGCGGAAAAGAAAAGGGCGTTTGAAAAACAAAGCGGCGTGCAGTCCGCAAAGATACCGTTTCCGACTTTCGAAAACAGCCTCCTGCATAAAGGAAAGGAGGCAAAAGCGGCGGCAGTTGCGCTGACAAATGCGCGGCGTCCCGGCTGTGTTATGCCGTTTGAAAGATGCAGCGGACTTCGTTTTTTGGAGAAGGTGATTGAACGACATAATAAAGTTCCCGTCCGCCCAAGTTTGCCAAACGCAAATTTACGGAAAACGATACATAGAGAACACTGTAGTCATAAACCAACGGAAATCTCACCCCCGTCTCCGATTTATCTCTGACAAAGCGCAGTCGGACTGCAAGAAACGATACCGCAAGTTTTGTGCAATGCGTTCTGACTGCCGCAACAAGTTTGTATGGAAAACAGCAAGTGCATACAAAAATTGAAGTATTGCCCGCAAATTATCCTATCGACGTTGATACGGAGGAATTGAAATTGTTGTAACGGGTTTTAAATGATACGAACACAAACGATTATAAAAACTATCAACTCCGCGGATAAGCGCGCGCCCGCTGTGCGTGTCGGCGTAAAGGTATCGATAGAGTAAATCCTTTTCGACTGTCGGCATTGAACAACCCGATACGTCGCACAGCGGTTCGGATAACTTTACATCATAATAGTTACCGCGCGTGTACGCTTTTAATCCGAAGCGTTCTGACAAACAAAGCGTAAACTTTATACGCGCTGCGCGTTGCGAAACTATATTAAACTTAAATCCATGATATATAAATCAACCTATTCGATAACTTCGTTGTCGAATAGATTGACGAGTTCTAAATCGCGCAAATAGCACGATTTAGAACATCGCATTTCAAGGTAATCTGTTCCGAAACTGAAGTTTCCGAACAGGTTTAATGAGCCGCCTGCGCTTGTTTGCTTTTCCGCGCGGACTGTGCCAATTCATTCCTGCGCTTTTACGCTAAATCGCGTATTAAAATGTATTATAAATTCTTTCAGA
>CAUTOZ010000041.1:0-21072 GCA_963539635.1 uncultured Treponema sp. | reverse complement strand
AACGGTAATTATTGGTAAGCGTATGTTTGAGATTCGGTCTATCGGTTTCAGGGTTTTTAAGCCGTTCAAAAAACCTTTGAAAAAATGAAATTTTTACCTCATCTTTATCTTCAAGTTTTTCCAAAACATCATCGTCGATAACGGGAGCCAACTGCTTATGATCGCCGACTAAAATAAGTTTCCGCGCTTTAATGCACGGCACCAAAAGCTCGCTCAACGTAGCGCGCCCCGCTTCATCCACGATAACCGTGTCAAAAATCATTTCTTTAAAGCGCGTCCACGACGAAATTCCAAGCAAGGTGCCGAAAATAAGCCGAATTTTTCCCGTAAAAAGGGCGGCAAGTTCATTTTCCTTACTGCCTTCCGCTTCCGCCATTTTTGAAGTAATGCTTTGCAGTTTTTTTGCAAAATCGTCTTGCAGCTCCCGCAATGCCGATTGAATTTCCTCATTTTCATGAACGGCAGGATTTTCTTTTATTCTGTTTAAGTTTTCCTTAATAATCCTGTTTAATACGGCTTCCGCGCAGTAGCGTTGCGCCGTTTCGCTCATTTTTTTAGGATCATTGCCGATGCGTAAAATCTTATCTTCGCTCTCGCAGATTTTTTCAAGCACATTGTCAACCGCTTGATTGCTTTGAGATGCAATCAAAATTCTTTCGTGTTTTTTAGTATTCAAAATCTGCTGCGTAATTTCCGTTATCACGGTGGTTTTACCGGTTCCAGGCGGTCCTTGAATCAAAAGAACTTCGCAGTCTTCGCCCAAACTCAAACTCTTTCTGACCGCCTCTTTTTGATTGTCGTCAAGCTGTTCATTATAAAATCGCTCAATATCGACTAAATCGTTTTTTACAAACTCATTCGGCGCATTCAATTTGCGTAAAAGCTGCGGAATTGCCGTATTTGCTTTTTTGAGTTCTTCCAGCGCATTGGAACGTTTACTCCAGATACTTTCTTCCGCTTGATAGTCGTAACTGATTAGATATTTGGACTCCTCACTAAATTGCTTATTCGCGCCGTATTTTTCAAGTTTTACGACAATCGTGTTTTCCGCAGGATTTGAACGTACGACACTCGCCTTTATTCCTTCTTCTTTACGCGCCCGATGCTTCGCTTCTGTAATCACGACTTTTTGCTGCGGTTTAAAATCCTTGTCGTGCATTTGCTCAACGGCTTCCGATATATCTATTTCAAAGCCGTTATCTTCTTTCTCCGTTTTATCATTTTCATCATCGTTTTCGTCGTCATGCTTTTCATCTTTTAAAATCTCAAAGGTTATCTGGTCTTTGCCTCTGTTTATGTCTTTTATCGCAACGAATTTCGTATTCTTCTTTTCCTGTATCGTCTTGTACTCGGCTTCCAATAGATCTTCTTCCGTCAATATCGATTTTTTATCTATCTCAAGCCGCTTATCCTGCTGCTGTTTTGTTCGATACCGCTCGCGAAGCTCATCTATAAAATAGCCGACATTATCGCAGTTGATAGACGGACGTTGATTTTCTTGCAAGAGCTCAAAAGAAGCGTTTATTTCGATACCGTGCTTAAAAATATTTTCCGCCATTCGCTGTTGATTTTCATGAATGTGAAAACAAAATAAATAGGATTGATTTCGAGAAGAGCCGGAGCACAGAAAAATAAGATTGTTAACGGCAATTTTTATTTCTGTCCGCCCGCTTTTTTTATCCTCATCGAATTCCCAAAAAGATTGATATCCATTTATTTTACCTTGCAATGATAAAAGTTCTTCATAGCGGTCAATGCCGTTATTCTGCCGATATACTTCAAGTGTTTTCGCCATTATCTGCATTGCAAAAGTCGGCATAGCTTGATTTTGTAAAAGCAGATCTTGCAGTTTCTTTTGAACGCGTATCAAGTCAATACGGTCGGAAGAATTTTCCGCAAGCATCTGCTTTGAAAGCAAAAAGAGTTCGTTTTCAACTTCTTCAAGCTCGTAATTATCAGTAATGTATGTAAATAATTCTTCCAAGTCCGTATAACTTTTATAACGTTCAAAAAAGTCGAATTCTTCAAAATTATCGACGATGAGCTTTAGCATGCACAACCCAAAGGAATAAATGTCGCTTTCCGGATAAATTTCATTTTTTTCTATTTGCTCCGGCGCATAAAATGTTTTGTCCGGTTCGTTCTTTAACAATGAATATAAATAACTTCTGCCGAAATCAAGCAAAAATGCATGTTCGTCTAAGCCGATTAAAATATTCTCTGGTTTAATGTTTTCGTGGTAAAAACCTTTTTGGTGAATGTATCGAATTGCGCTGACAATTTGCAGATAGCATTTTATTAAATTTATATAATCGAAATCCTGTCCATCTGAAAAATATTGAGCTTTCAATTGTGAATACCCATTGTTTCCAAAAAAATTATCGACAAAATAAAAATTCTCTTCGTCTTCTTCAATCATTGGATTACTGATATTGTCATGGGCAACCGTACTTAAACGCCGTGCAATGTCGGAATACATCGCGCTTGCCGTCGGCTTTGCGATAATTTCAATGATATATTCTTTTTCATTATGGACTGCGATAACTTTATCACCTGCCGGTTGCATTACTTTGTATTTGCCGAGTATTTTTTCAGCTGCTTCATCTGATGAATCATTATTATTATTTTCCGCAGGCGGCGCCAAAAACAAATTCCATTCGTCACTCATTTTCTTCTCCTAAAAAAATTGTAATACGCGTAAAAGCGCAAATATATGTAGAAGTTTGCAGCGCAAACTGTAGAAAATGTAAAAAACTTTTAAATATTCCGATCGCAGCAGAGATAAAACTGCCGCAGCAGCAGTCATGGATAAAATACGAGACAGGGTGAATGTATATGTGCGCCGGTAAAAAATATACGTTCGTCGGAAATAATATGCAAAAATGCAGCCGGTATTCAGAAAGAGAAGATGTATTACCGAATAAAATTTGCTGTAAACGGAATTATAGGAACAGGGAACAGGGAACAGGGAACAGGGAACAGGGAACAGGGAACAGGGAACAGGGAAATTGTAGAAACGGCGGGCTGTACGTCAAGTATTTTTACATATTTTTTTATAAAATCTGCAGTCATGCAAACAGTATAACACAATAAAGCCGCAGTATGCAATTCTTATAGTAAACAAATATCCAGAACTTCTCTGCAAGAATGGTCTCCCCTCTGAAAAACGCAACACTTGCTGCCAGTGACGGACAAAACGCGTCTTCCCAAGCAAAAAATATCAAAAAATGTTTTACTCACGTTTTTGCCGCAGGTAAAAACGTAGGCAGGCGATACGCATTAAATCATTCAAACTCCATTCTCCGTCGCCTGCCGTTCTCCCCGTTAAAATAAAAAACGCCCGCTGTATTGCAAGCGGACGCTTTTTGCAGATTGAAATAACCTACCAGCGGTAATGCGCAAACGCTTTGTTCGCTTCCGCCATTTTGTGGGTGTCTTCCTTTTTCTTAAAGGCTGAACCGGTACTGTTAAATGCGTCGAGCAGTTCGGAAGAAAGCGTATCCGCCATTCCGTGCCCGCTTCTTGAGCGCGCGGCGTTGATAATCCAGCGCATTGCAAGGGCTTCGCGGCGGGTATCGCGGATTTCTACCGGAACCTGATACGTTGCGCCTCCAACGCGGCGCGATTTTACTTCAACAAGCGGCTTTACATTTTCAAGAGCCTTTAAAAGCACTTCAAGCGGATCTTTGTCAGTCTTCGCTTTGAGTTTGTCCATCGCTTCGTAGATGATTTTTGTGCAAGTCGCTTTTTTCCCGTCAATCATCATGCGGCTGACGAATTTTGAAACCACTTTGCTATTGTATTTTGCATCCGGCGTAAGCGGACGATCAACAGATTTTTTGTGTCTTCCCATTGTAATCCTCCGTTATGCCTTAGGACGTTTTGCACCGTATTTTGAACGTCCGCGTTTGCGATCTTCAACACCAAGCGTATCTTTCGTACCACGGATGATGTGATAACGAACACCCGGAAGGTCTTTAACACGACCGCCTCTGATAAGAACAACTGAGTGCTCCTGAAGATTGTGACCGATTCCAGGAATATACGCAGTAACTTCGATTCCATTGCTCAAGCGGACGCGGGCAACCTTACGGAGCGCCGAGTTCGGCTTTTTCGGGGTAACTGTCATAACGCGCGTACAAACGCCGCGTTTTTGCGGACAGGACTCAAGTGCGGGGGCTTTCGTCCGGTTCGCCGCAGTATGACGTCCCTGATGAATTAACTGATTGATTGTAGGCATCGCCTTCTCCTATTTATAAGTTCCGGCAGCACTCCGGAAAAAAATACAAATATAAGCTCTCAAAATATAAATATTTGCAGATAATACTGAATTCACTACGCGAATTCAAGCAGATAGAAAAGTAAAACCCGCTTTCCGACTGGAGAGGACATCGTTTCAGCAGCACGCTCATGCCGCCAGCAAAACTCCATTTTACACACGTTTGCCGCCGCTATCCGTGCAGGACTGCAACTCCGTTACGTCTGTCAAACACATTTTTTACCGCCCGGCAAACTTCGTCTCCGCCTTCAAGCGCATCTTTCACCGTTCGCGCAAGTTTACGTCGTCCTCGTTTATTCTGCCGCTGACGGTACCAATACATATCCGCTACAGCGGATATAACTGAATTTCTTTTTACCAAGGTCATAATGATACCATAGTCCCTGAAGCACCAGTTTATTGCCGTCCTTTGCAGGAAACTCAATACTTTCATAACGCCTGCCGCCATCAAGCGAAAGCGCAAAATCCGTCAAGTCGTATGCATAAGAGCCGGCTTTTACCATCATCCGTTCTTGTGTGCTATAGATACTTTCGTCAAATGGGATAAACCGCTCATATCCACGGACATCAATCCAATTAAGGAAAGACTGGTAGTTAAATTCTTTCAAAAGATTTTCGAATTCCTGTTCCAAAACGAAACGCTCTGCCGCTTGATTTATCCAGTCGGGAACATTTTCGTACGACTGCCGGTCTAAAAAATGATACGCAGACTGAAGTTTTTGCAGTTCGCTTTTATCAAACAGTCCTTTTGCCTCGGTAAATTCTTTTAGTCCCGTCACTTTGTCGTAGAGTCCAGCCTTTTCAAGAATGGACGAAAAGCGGCGCGTTTGATTCCAGTACGATATTTTGAGCGCATTCAAGGGCGTCAGCGTCGTCGTACCGATAAAAAGCGCCAGCAGCAAAAATCCGTACCGCGCGAGCGTCCCCTGCTTGACGATTACAAGGACTGCAAATGCGGAAGAAAAAACAATATAAGTAAAACTAAAACAGCGCGCAGGCGTAAAACCGTATTCGGCAATGCGGACGGCAAAAGCGGCATACTGCAGTGCAAGCAAGGGAAGAAGCAGAAAATTTCCGGCTTTGTAAAAGGCTGAAACCGCAGCATTTGTTCGGTATTCGGAGAGCAAAAAATAAAAAAGAATGAATGACGCCGAAGCAATCGAAACAAAAACGTTTATTTTTCCGTCCGGCAGCGTCCGCTGCACGCAAATCTTAATAAAATACGCGTACAACACGGCAAGCAGCGCCGTATAGACAGGAAACAGCGCATTTACTGTCATAATCTTAAAGAATTTTCCGGTCTTTTGGTATTCGTCCCCGCGGCTGAACGACAACGCCGTAAAAATATTCAAAAAGATGACCGACGAACAAAATACAAAGGCGGAAAGGTAGACATTTTCAATACTGCTGTATTTCAATTTGAAGAAAAGAAAATCCGCCGCCCAAATAACGACGCAGAGCGCGGCAAATAAAACAAGCGAGAGCATGACGGAGAGCGTACAATTCCTGATGAGAGCCGCCGTTCGGTTTTTTCCTCGCTGCGACTGGAAAAACACGATAAGCGCCGCAGATGAAAGCGTTATTCCCCAAAAATGCAGAAACGAATACGCTTCGGGGGCATCGGAGTGCAGGCACAAAAAGCCCGCGGTAAATCCGAGCGCTGTAAACAATACGGAAAATGCATTTTGAATAATAGATACGCCGAGCGGAGCGGCGATTTTTTTCCGCAGGAGGTGCGAAACGGCATTTTGCTCCAAAATAAACATCGATAAAAAACAAAATACCGCCGCGCTCGCCGCCCCGTACAAAATCTGCTCATGTATATCGACGCCCTGATACGCGGCAGGCTTGGAAAAGATGACTAAAACTGCCGCCGTAAACACAAACGCCGATACCGCCGGCATAACCGGATACGCCTTTATAAATGATACAAGCGAGTCGAAAAGTTTTTTTACCGTTTTCATACTGCCGATTATAGCACAAACGCAATGTTCCGCCAGCACCGCCTGCCGCCCGCCGCTTTCCTGCACGATTATCCATACTCTGTAAGGAGCGCAGATAATCGTGGGAGGACGGCAACTCCATTCTATCTGTAAAATACGTTTTCACCGCCCGACAAACTCATAGGACGGGTACTCCGCTCAGTCATTCAAACACCGCAGCCGCGCGTCCGTAGTCTTGCCAGCCGCCGCCAGAGGTTCCGTAACTGACCAGTAACCTTACCGGCGCCCTCAACAACGGGGAGCGCAACAGGTATCGTCCAGAGGTTTACCGTGTAGTCGTTTGCAGTATCCTTGTCTTCCAAATCAAAAACAAAGCCGATAAACGTAATTTCCGTATCGAAAAATTCCGCGCTTAAAATCAAGCCGAGTTCGAGTACGGCGCCGTCCGCAAGTCCAGTCCCTTTGGCAGCCGGAAGCGTAAACAGCGTGGACTTTTTATCGGTTTTTAAGGCGATTTTCAGCGTATCCACTGCCAGTGCCGCCGCGTCGGAAAGCGTTAATGCGCTGCCTGAAAGTGTCAGCCGTTTTGCATCTGCATCGAACACAAGTTTTGCCCCGCCTCCAACTGCTGCCGCTGGAGCTGCCGCAATCGCAGCGTATACGATTTTCTTCATTATATACTCCTTCATTTCCTCTCTGGAAAATACCAGCCGCGGCATTTTCTTAGGCGCCGTGCGGCTTCCACGGGATAAACCGATTCACCTTTTTGCAATAAGCCGAATATTCGTCCCCAAAATGTTTGATAAGCCATTTTTCTTCTGTCCGCTTTATAACGACTGTAAGATACGCCCAAAAAAGCGGCGGCAAAACGAGCAGATAGCAATTCCGGCACAATAAGAGCGCGCCCGTGCACACACATAAAAACGCGGAATAAATGGGATTACGCACGCAGGCATAAATACCGCGGGTTTCAAGTTGATTCGACTTTATTTTTATGTCGATTCTGCACCCGACAACAGCGAAAAGCCACAACACAATTCCGCCTGCAATGCATAAGATTCCCGCAATAATAAGGGGACTGGAAAGGCGTATACTGCCGCTTTTAAGCGCTCCCGATTTTACGAGCGCAATCCCCGCCCCTGTAAATGCAAACATAATCGCAATACATACAGGTCCGATTCCCATCAATGGAAGATGCTCTTTTTCTTTTCCGTTCAATTTATATCTCCTATACAATGCCGACCGCCGTTGCATTTTTTCCGCCAGTATTAAGCAAGTGTGCATATTTCACTCGGCTTGGTGTGTATGTCCCGCCCGAGTGAGTGGGTATCTGCCACCCGAGCGGGGCAGTACCTCTGTCCCGCTCGAGGTCTACCACCGCACCTCGAGCGAGGTCTACCGGTGCACCCCGTGCAGGGTCTACTACCGCACCCTGCTCGAGATTTGTCGCCCGCAGCCGCTCCGCAAAACCGATTTACCGTCCGCGCCTCGTTTCACGCGAGTTTTGCTGTCAGCAAAACTCGCAGCGAACGGCAAATCCATTCCATCTGTCAAATCCCTGTTTTACCGTTCGCCATAAACCGAAAGCGTTTTTGCCGCAAGACTAACTTCGCTGCCGCCCTTAAGAGCTTTCGAGTCAGGCGGCGCAAAGTTGATTCCGTCAGTGATAAGATTCCATTCTCCGCTCTCCGGCAGAACAAACGTCGCGGCGGAGGAAAGCGGATTTGCAAGTATGAGGAGCGTATTCCGGTCATCGCCGCATTTTTTACCGTCAATACGCCACGCAAGCACTTCTTCCGGTAATTTCGCTTCTTCATTGTCGATAAACGCGAGCATATCCGCAAGTTTTTTGCCGTCTGCAATACGGAACGCCGGATGCGCTTTACGGAACGCGATTAAATCCCTCGTATAGGCGACGACGCTTTGTTTTTCGGCACAGCGGCTCCAGTCAAGCGCGTTAATTTTATCGCAAACGTTGTACGTGTTGCGCAAAATCGCCCGCCCGTCGGCAAGACGCGCAGCATCGTCAAACTGCGAAATATCTTTCATCATATCGAACGGCACTTCTTTTGTGCGCATAAATTCCATTCCGGCGTGCAAGATAGGAAGTCCCTCCGCCAAAATCACAAGCGAAAGCGCAAATTTCTGCATTTGCTCGTAATACGCCGTGTCTTTGTCCGGCTCAACAAGGATGAGCTTGTCGTTGAGCGTCATGTTATCGTGAATTTCCGTGTAGTTGAGCGAAATCCACGTCTTTTTTCCCCACGGAAACGGTGCGGCAGTCCCTTCGACTTTTTTATAGTCCACCTGCGGATGTTCCGTCGCTCCGACAATTCCGAATTTTATCGCTTCGCGTCTTCTTCCGTCATGAATAAAGCCCGGCTCCGTATCGCCGAATGCCGCCCCCTTGATTCCGCAGCGCACCGCATCGTTGAAAAAGCCTATTTCATCCAAAAGCGCAGCGTTCGACATATCAGCTGGCTGCATTTTTCCCGCTTGGTACATACACCAGCCTTCTCCGTAGAGGAGGACGTCTTTTTTTATCTTTTGAAGTGCTGCCCGCGCTTCGTTGAGCGTCCTTACGTCGTGCAAGCCCATCAAATCGAAGCGGAAACCGCACAATTTGTATTCCGTAAGCCAATAGCGGAGCATATCCACAATATAGCGGCGCACCATCGCGTGTTCGCTCGCCGTATCTTCGCCCGCCCCGGAATACCCTTCAACACGATAATAATAGCCGGGAACACATAAGTTGAATGCGTGCTTAAGTCCGTCGTTTACGTGATTAAACACAACATCCATGACAACGCCGATTCCGGAATCCGCATACGCTTTAATCATTGTTTTAAGCTCGCGGATTCTCACCGCCCCGTCATAGGGATTGGAAGAATACGAACCTTCCGGAAGCCCATAGTTTTGCGGGTCATAGCCCCAGTTGAACAGACCGAACGTTGACTTTTCAGCATACGCAGCGTCGTGCGTTTTTGCCTCGTCCACAGAACGGAAGTCGAACAGCGGCAGAAATTGCACGTGTGTTATCCCAAGCGATTTTATGTGGTCGAAGCCGATCGGAACGCCGCCGAACGAAGTTCCGCTTTCCGCCGCTCCAAGATACGTCCTCCGAGCCGCCTGAGAGCCGTTCCAGTGCGGAGACGATGTAATATCTGCAATATGCGCTTCGTAAAGCACCGCATCGGACGGAGACTGTAATTCCGGCAGGCGGATTGTCTCCCAGCCGTCGGGATTCGTCCGCGCAAGGTCTACAACCATCGAACGCATTCCGTTTACACCGGCGGCTTTTGCATACGGGTCGCTTGAAATCGCGGTAACTCCGTGAGCGCGCACCTTAAACTGATAATAAACGCCGTGCAGGTCGCCTTTGACGCACACTTCCCACACGCCTGCAAATCCTTTTTCCGTGCGATTTTGCATGACGTATGTTTGCTGCTGCGGAGCATTTTCTCCGTCGGCAAACAGCACAACTTCAACTGCGCGTGCAGTCGGCACCCAAAGCCGAAATACCGTTTCGCTTTTTCCGTACAAGGCTCCAAGTTCCGCATCAGTCGCGTATTTATCTTCAAATTCTTTTGAATCGAACAGCCATTCAAGCGCGGCTGTATTTGCGCCTCCGCTTACCCGGCTTTTCATACGCCCGGAAAGCGTTAATTTTTCAAGATAATCTTTTATATGAACGGAGCCGCACCATTCTGCGGCAAAATCATGCGCAGGAAAACCTTCGGTAATCCATCGTTCAGGACAGCAAAACTTTGCCGCGCCTGAAGCAGTCATTTGCCGGCCTGCTTCCGCGTTTTCTGGAGCAAACTTGACTTTTACCCTCCGCTTTTCATTCGGTTTTATGCGCTCTCCATTTAAATACAATTCCGGTAACGCAAAAAAATCTTCTCCCGCATTCCAGCGCACTTCGCATTCGTATTCGTTTTCCGCGCGGTTTATATCGACGCAAAGCGTCCAGCCGCGCCCAAAGGGAAGCATTGCAGAAAAGGATTCAAGATTTTGCGGTAAATGCGGATGTAAATCCAATTTTCCTTCCGCAAGGCGCGGCGTAAATCCCGCTATATCCTGACAGACGTTCCGCACAAATTCAGCAAGGCTCCATGCTTGTGAAAAAGTCCCCGACAGCTTCGGATTTCCGTCCGCGTCCGCTTTTGCGTGAATATTTTCGCTTAAAGAACCCGCAGCACCCCAGTCCAAAATCATTTTTGCTTCATTTTGAATGATTGCCGCAGGTTTTTCTCCCATCGCATTGCGCGCCTCCGCCGCCGCGCTTATATACGCGCCGCTTTGCCATTCCCAAATCGTACCGTTATGATACGCCGCGTCCTTGTGGTACATAGCGGGATTTTCATGTTCAGGATGAAAAAGCGGATCGTCGGGAGAAAGGCTGAACAGCCCGAATGGACTTACAAGCTCGCGCTCAACATCTTCAAGGATGCGCTCCGTTTTATGCGGACTGCAAAGGCGATTCTCCTCTCCTGCAGGCAAAACGGAAGGAACAGTCAGCGTCAAAAGTTGATTCGGGCGGACTTTCATGTCCTTTGCCCATTCGCCGTACTGCCCTTCGGGAAGATAATCCGCCATCGAATCATAAATAGGATTCCAGAAGATAGAATCAAAAGAGGATTTTACCTTTTCAGCAAGACAGGCATATTCTTTTGACTTTTCAGCATTTCCCGTCATATCCGCAGCGATACTGCCGATTTTAAGCGCGGTAAACCACAATGCTTGAATGTCGTTCGCACGATTCCCGCGCGGCGACCACGCTTCTTTGTTTTGAATACGCGCGTCCATCCACGTGTCCGCATCTCCATGCTTCAAAAATCCGTTTGCGTCCGTGCGCGCAATGTCAGCATCGAGTGCGGTAAAAATCGTCTTTTGCAGTCGACTAAGAATTGCCGTGTCGCCTGAATATTGAACATATTCCCACAACGCGCGGATAAACCACAGCGTACCGTCAGCAGTGTTATAAATAACGTCATCCGCGCTTCTATATCGGTTCGGAATGCGTCCGTACGTCGAACTTGCCTCGTCCACATCCTGAAAACCTGCAAATCCTAAAAGTACGTCTTTTGCTTCCGCAAAACACCCAGACGCAAGAAGCGTTCCGCAAAGGGAAATAAACGTGTCGCGCCCCCAGTTGTCGCGGAACCAAGGAAGACCTGCCCAAATTCCTGTGCAGCCGGACGCGGAATCTTTTGTTACAAGCATCCAGCCGTTAAACCGCGCCCATAAAAACGCTTCATCAAACCGTTTATCGCCGGAATCTATTGCGCATTGCTCAAGAAAAGAAGCGACGCTCCGGCAATGCGTGCCGACGGCGTTTGCTTTTGCAAGGCGCACCGCTTTTTGTGCAGCCTCCGCTTGACCGTCTTCAAAGACGATGTACCAGCCCGCCGCGGAAAACGCTTTTGTCTCTGCTCCGCCGGAATTCTCTGCGCCGGCAAAAGCGGCTTGTTCACGGAAAAGCGTTATGCCGTCGTCGTCTGCCGCATACCGAAAGTCGAATTCCGCCGCCGCCGCAAAGCCCGCAGAAGAACTGACGACCGTACAGCCGTCGATAATTTCTTTTACCCATGTTATTTGTTGACTGTCTTCGCTCGGCGTTGACTGGAAAGACGCGTTTTCCGCAGATTTGCGCCAGCCTGCTGCCGCACAGCCCAAAATGCCGACGCTTTTTGCCGAGTATGCGTAAAATGCCCGTTCATACAGCAAAAGAGAAACGTTGAGCATAGCCTCTCTAAAGGCAGCGCAAAATCCTTCCGGGCGCACGTCGATATAATCCGCCTCTTTAAGCGTCGTGCCGTCGGAGGAAAAACCTGTAAGCAGTCGGCAGTCCCCTCTAAAATATCCGCCGTCCTCTTCGTTTTCCATGCACGAAAATTCAAAATACCCGCCGCATTTGTCCGTCCACGCCATTTTGCGCTTCGAGTTCCTCATAAGTCTGATGTTCATACGGCGGAAGATACCGGATAGCAGGAATTAAGACTAGACAGAGGTCGGCGGGCGCGGAGAAAGGAGTTTTAAAGACTTAACGGAGTTGCCGCCCGCACAAGAATATCCATACCCCCGCAGGTGTATGGATATTCTTGCAAATCAACGGAGTTTTGGGGGGGCGGGCAGCGGAGAAAGGAATTTTAAGACTTAACGGAGTCGCCGCCCGCTTCAACTCTCCCCTGCGGTAAACGCAGCATAAATTCAAACTGCTTAAATCCTGCTTATCATAGTTTTGCCGTCGGAGAAATTGTCGCAGAGAAAAAGCCATATACGTTTTTCAAGTCCTATTTTCCTTGCCGCTGTGTAAAAATTCTTTGACAGCCGTAAGTTTCTTTTCCGCTGAAGTTCGCCCTTCATCATATACCCGCTGGAGTTCGGCGGGATTCCGCTCGGTTCTGTGGATTTTTAGAGGACGGTCAGGGCAGATGACAAGCGCTTCGCCGCGGGCGGCTTTTTCAAAAACGCAGGACGTTTCTTCATTGTAAATGGTATGCCGGTTTTTCATTGTAGCAGCAAGCGCAGGATATTTTCTGAGCGCAGCCTGCACAAGCCGCGTCATTTTGTCGGGCGATTTTTTATAGTCAGCAGGCTGCGTCAAAATCACGACATTTCTGCGATATCCGATACTTTCAAAATACCGAATCGGAATCGAATCTGTCATTCCGCCGTCAAGGAGTTTATAGCCGTCGATTTCTACAACGCGGCTTACCAGCGGCATAGACGCGCTCGCCCGCATCCATGTTAAGTCCGCTTTATCGCCGTTTTTGAGTTCTTTATACACGGGCTTTCCCGTCTCACAGTCGCTTGCGACGACATACAGCGGCATCGGATTGTTTTTGAACGTTTCAACATCGAAAATATCGAGCCGATTGGGCAGTATGTTGTAGCAAAAGTCCGCGCCGTATAAGTCGCCTGTTTTTATCAAAGAGCGAAACGAACAATAGCGCTTATCGCGCCCGTATTTTTTGTTGTAGCGGATTACCCTTCCGATTTGACGAGACTTAAAATTGCAGCCGAACACCGCACCGGCGGACACGCCTATCATGCCGTCGAAGGCAATATCGTTTTCCATAAAGACATCGAGTACGCCTGCCGTAAACATTCCGCGCATTGCTCCGCCTTCAAGTATCAATCCCGTTTTTGTATCGCTCATTTTAATCCTTTCCGCCGCGAAGACGCATATTGGTGCCGTTTGCAGACTTGTGACTGGAGAGTAGTGGAAAAAAGCGGGAAAAACAATATTGGACTACGCGAAATAAGGTGGCAAAGTTCATCTTCGCTGTCGGTTACCCTCAAACTGCATATGTATAGGATGAGCCGCATCTCTATAAGGTGCAGTAAATCCTGCCGTGGACGAAAGCGGCGTTAAATCTTTCACGCTCTCTTTTCCCGTCCGACAGACTGCTGTTCCGTCTAAAACGAAAACGCCCTCCGCCGCTTAAACGGAGAGCGTTTATAGAAAATCCTATTTAGGCTTCCTTATTTTTTTGCCGCTTTGATAACAGCCTGCGCTCCAGCAAGACGCGCAATCGGCACGCGGAACGGAGAGCAGGAAACATAGTCCAAACCGATATTATAGCAGAACTCGATGGAAGCGGGGTCGCCGCCGTGCTCGCCGCAGATTCCAAGGTGCAACGAAGGTTTAACGGAGCGTCCCTTTTGTGCGGCAATTTCCATAAGAGCGCCGGGACCGTCGGGGTCGAGCGTCTTAAACGGATCATTTTCCAGCATATTCTGATGCAGGTAAGAATCGATGAACTTTCCGTAGTCGTCGCGACTGAAGCCGAATGAAGTCTGCGAAAGGTCGTTGGTGCCGAAACTGAAGAATTCTGCGCCGCCCAAGTTCGTGTCGGCAATCTTATCCGCCGTCAGCGCCGCACGCGGGAATTCAATCATCGTGCCGATTTCAAAGCGCAAGTTTGTGCCTTCCTGTGCGTTCACCTTTTCGATGACGGCAAGCGCCTGCTTACGGATTTGTGCAACTTCACGGTAGGATACAACGTTCGGAATCATAATCTGAACATCGTGTTTCACTCCCGCTTTTTCGGCTTCTGCAGTGGCAAGCGCAATCGCTTCAACTTGCATTTCGTAGATTTCAGGATAGGTGATTGCAAGACGGCAGCCGCGGTGTCCAAGCATGGGGTTCGCTTCCTGCAGAGACTGGATTTTAAGCGTCAATTTTGCTTCGTCCATGCCGAGTTCCTTTGCAAGCGAGGCAATTTCCGCCTTTGCTTCCGGCTTCGGTACGAATTCATTAAGCGGCGGGTCAAGAAGACGGATTGTTACCGTCTTTCCTTTCATCGCTTTGATAATGCCTGCAAAGTCGTTTTTCTGCAGCGGGAGAATTTTTGCAAGCGCCGCTTTCCGCGCATCCGTATCTTCTGCGACAATCATCGAGCGGAAATGAGGAAGTTTTGCAGGATCGAAGAACATATGCTCCGTGCGGCAAAGACCGATACCGTCTGCGCCAAACTTGAACGCATTTTCCGCCTGGTCGGGCTGATCT
Source organism: uncultured Treponema sp. (assembly GCA_963539635.1). Taxonomy (GTDB): domain Bacteria; phylum Spirochaetota; class Spirochaetia; order Treponematales; family Treponemataceae; genus Treponema_D. The sequence continues at coordinate 6,332 of CAUTOZ010000041.1, read as the reverse complement.
GCATTCGCACGAATTCCGAAACCGGAAAGCGTCGTGTTCCCGAACTTGCGCGATGAGCCTGAGCGGACTTCATCTGCCCACAAAAGGAACGTTTCCAAGTCGCCGGAAATGGTTGCCGGTACGACGGGCAAAATGCCGTCATAAATATTGCCGGAGGTTCCGTCGATTGTAATGTTGTCTCCCTTGTTGAACTTTTTATCCCCGATGGAAACTTCGTTGTCGTTGAGCAATTTGACTTCCGCACAGCCGGAAACGCAGGGTTTTCCCATACCGCGCGCAACAACCGCCGCGTGAGACGTGCGTCCGCCGGTTGACGTCAAAATGCCCTGCGCTGCAACCATGCCGGCAATGTCTTCTGGAGATGTTTCTTTGCGCACCAAAATGACTTTTTTGCCTTCTTTTGTCCATGCTTCAGCTTCATCTGCCGTAAAGACAATCTGACCGGAGCCAGCGCCCGGAGAAGCGTTCAAGCCTTGCGCAATCGCTTTTGCAGACTTTACCGCTTTTGGGTCAAGCGCGGGGTGCAAAAGCTGGTCAAGTTGGTTCGGCTCGACGCGGAGAAGCGCCTCTTCTTTTGAGATGAGCTTTTCGCCAACCATATCGACTGCCATTTTGACAGCAGCAGGGCCAGTGCGTTTTCCGCTGCGGCACTGGAGCATAAAAAGTTTCCCTTCTTCAACGGTAAACTCCATGTCCTGCATATCGCGGTAGTGAGCCTCAAGTTTTGCGCGGATGTCGCACAATTCCTTGTAGACGGCAGGATTCTCTTTTTCAAGTTGAGAAAGTTTTTCCGGCGTACGAATACCGGCGACAACGTCTTCGCCTTGCGCGTTCATAAGGTATTCGCCCATGAACTCGTTTACGCCGTTCGAGGGGTCGCGGCTGAAGCAGACGCCCGTTCCGGACGTATCGCCCTTGTTGCCGAACACCATCGCCATGACGGTAACAGCGGTGCCTTTAAGTCCCTTGATTTCGTTCAATTCGCGGTATTTGATAGCACGGCTGTTCATCCATGAACTGAAAACCGCGTCGATCGCGCCCCACATCTGCTTTTTCGCATCCTGCGGGAAGTCGCTTCCGGTATGTTTTTTGTAGATTTCTTTGTATTTTGCAACCAGATTTTTCAGGTCGTCGGAAGTCATATCCGTATCTTCCGTTATGCCCTTTGCCGCTTTAAGTTCCGTAATTGCATCTTCAAAGCTGTCGCCGGGAACACCCATTGCAACGTCTCCGAACATTTGAATAAAGCGGCGGTATGAGTCCCACGCAAAACGTTCGTTATTGGTCTTCTTCGCCAGCCCTTCGACAGATTTGTCGTTGAGACCGAGGTTCAAAATCGTGTCCATCATACCGGGCATTGAAACTGCTGCACCGGAACGAACGGCAACCAAAAGCGGGTCGTCTGCATCGCCGAGCTTTTTTCCCATCGCTTTTTCAAGTTTACCGAGGTACTCGTCAACATCTGCCGTCAATTCTTTCGGATAATTTCTGTTATTTTTCCAGAAATGATCGCAAACGTCCGTCGCAATAGTAAATCCCGGCGGAACGGGAAGTCCGATGGAAGCCATTTCGGCAAGATTTGCGCCTTTACCGCCAAGCTCGCCTTTCATCGAAGCATTGCCTTCTCCTTTTCCGTTTCCGAAAAAGTAAACCAATTTTGTCTTTGCCATTCAGTTACTCCGTAATTTTGGAAATATAGTGTATAGAAAAAATCTTACATTCTATTATACGAGCTGTCAATCAGAGGAAATTTACGAATTATGAATTAGGAAGCCGTAATTCGGAATGTGAAGACGGGCGCAAACAGAGGGCATAACGGGTTTTCGGTAGTTTTAGCGTATACGGCAGTTTTCTTAGAAAATTACGGAGGGCGGGACACCGTGATATTTTGTCAAATCGAATAACAACCGCCCGTCCCGTCTGCAGCGTTATTCACCGCACGATAAAACTGTGTCAGCACTGCGCATTTTCCATCAAATATCATCTCTAATCAGTTTTGCCTGCGGCACAGATGTGTGGCAGGCGGCGCTGCGTGAAAGTGAAGTACTTGTTTTCTTTCTGTATGGAGAAACGATAACGGAGGCTGTGTTTGAGCGTGGAACAGAAACGGTTGATGATATTGAACAAGGTTGGCGCCTATAACATGCTCGTGAACGGGAGAGAGCAACGGGACTTTAATAGCGGGCAAATTTCCGCCCGCAGCAAGTTTACGGGGGAAACTCTGCTGAAGATTGGAAAGATGAGTTTCTAGGTTTTAATAAAATCTAAACGGCAGACAAATAAAGGTATTAAAAACACTCAGCAAACGGCAAATAAGATTTTTTTAATCTAATTATGCCGTCCATCCCGTGTTCTTAATCCCAAGGAACTGGAAAAAGTGTAAGTCGTATTGGCTCTCCTGTACCTTCAAAAGAGAAAGTTAGAGCGAGGTCTTTTTCATTCATAATCTTTTCCATACGAATTGATGTAATGAGCAACTGATATTCTGTTCCTTTACTGTTTGCTATAGAGACGTACCATTTACTTTTTACTGCAAGATAGTTTGCAAGATTTGTTTCAGTTACATTAATAACAAGGCAATAATCGTCTGTATGATGATGCTCATAATCGATAAGGCTAAGATTTTTAGGCTCAAACGCTTCCGTGTTTCCTCCTCCTAATATTTCCTGATTATTGAATTGCCTTTTGAGCCATTTTTTTTGCGCTTCTGTCTTATCTCCGTATTTTACAAGGTTGAATGAGAAATTCTTCCGTAAAAATTCTTCAGAGACTGTCATAAAACCCGTCTTTTCAACATGGACGGGTTTTATAACGTAAGTGCCGCTGTACGTTCCGGCATTTGTCTCAGCAATAAAATTCGTTCGTTGAACGTAGAAATCTGCTTTTATTGTGCCGGAATAGTCATCCGCCTGAATACCGCCGTTTTTGGGATTGTACAAGGCGTAAGATAAATCGGAAGTGCCGTCGCCTTTGACTATTTGAATGTATCCGCCGTCCTTTTTATACGTTTCCTGGTATTTTTTGAATTTTGAGCCGTCGCCTACATTAAATATGTCGCTTGGACTAGTATTTGCATATTTTGCACCTGCGTAAATGGAAGATGCAAATGTATCCGCCGGAACTTTGAGTATGTCCTCCTTGACTTGCTGAGCGACATACTCAAAAACGTCGTTTTCTGTAAAATAATCGTATTCGATTTTATGGAACGCGGAAGTTGCGGCAGTTTGCAGCACATTTTCTGTTTCTTCAGTACCGCTTTCAGTAAGCTTTTTGTAGATAAGTTCGTATTTGGGGGTAAGTTCTATTTTGCCGCCGTTTGGCACAAAACTCGCAGTCAACTTATAGGGTTTTTCTGAATTGTTAAAATCTATCGTTTTTCCATTCTCAAGAGTAAACCCCAAATCAAGAAAGTTTGAGACATTTGCGGCATTTTTGGCATCATTTAACAAATCAATAAAATCCGCAGGCTTTAAGTTATTTTCTAACGCTGCAGCAAGTTTTAGTTTGTCTCCGGCTTTTTTTGCAGTCGGTGCGCTTTTATACGGATGAGTAAATCCTTCGGCAGTTATCTTGTTGGAAAAACTTTTACCGTCCTTCTTTCCTTTTACTTCGACTGTAAAAGTTCCAGTCTTGTCGTCGTAAAAAATAATCTTCTTTTCCGTAAATGTAAGCCCTGCAGCGGCAGACGTTCCGTTTGCAATCTTTTTTGCTGCATCAGAAGCCGTTATTTCGCCTTTGGTCAAAGAGAAAGCGGACAACAAGTCTTCAAGTTTGAGTTCTACGATTTCTCCTGTAGTTCCGGGCGTTGAGTTCGGAACTTTCGGTTTGTTTCCGTCGTTTTCAGGATTTTGCATACAAGACGCGGATAAAAAAAATGCTGCAAAAATTGCTGCAAACATAAAAAATTTCCATTTTTTCATAAGCCCTCCTGACGGCTACTGAAATTATCAGCGCTGTACATCATTAGATTTCAAGTATTTCATGGGTCGACGAATCAAATATAACAAATTGTATATAAATAGTCAGGTACTGTAAAGGCTAATTGAGTATAATCGCTGGTAATGATGAAAAATACGCTTAAAAATCGGCAAATGGTACGATTTCAGATAAATACGCCGCCGGTACATATTTCAAACCCGTCTTTTCCCGTCGGCGCTGCGTTTTAGAATCATATTTTGTAGAGTTTATAAAATCCGGCATTTGGGCAGACTATACCAGCGCTTCAAGATTTTGTATCAGAGACTGCGGCGTGAGCGCAAACGAGGCTTTTTGCTTTTGGGCGGCACATCCATGGGCTGTGACGGCTGTTTTTGCCGCTTCTTCTGCGTTGTATTGCTGCGCAAGGAGCGCACCGCACATGCCTGCAAGCACGTCTCCGCTGCCAGCCTTTGCCAGCGCGGGGCTTCCGAAGTCTGCGATAAACATATTTTTTCCGTGCGCGATATAGGTTACCGCCCCTTTTGCAATCAATACAAGATTTGGAAAGCGGGCGGCAAAGGCTCTTGCAGCGTCAAAACGACGCGAGACGGCGTCAAAATCCATAATGCCGCACACAGAAAGCAGTTGAGTCAATTCTTTGGGATGAGGAGTGAGTATGACGCGGGCGCCGGCGCTTTCATTGAGACGGTATAAAAGGGACGGCAATGCAGGATAATAGAACATATCCGCGTCGATAACGCAGGCAGTGTTTTTCATTGCAGGCAAAAAGGGAAGAATCTGCGTTTCGATAAAATAAAAAGCCTCTGTACTTCGCCCTAGTCCGCAACCCAAAATGACGGCATTTGCATTCGGGGGAATTGCCGCTGCGCTCATAAGCGAATACGGCAAATGAAATTCCGCTGCACCGAGTCCCCCGTGAACGACGCTGACCAATCCTGCTCCGAAGTGCAAGGCTGCATCTGCCGCGATAATTCCCGCTCCGGCTTTTTCGCCGAGAACGCTTGCCGCGTGTCCGAAATTCCCTTTATGAGCGGATTTTTTTGTCCGTTCGGGAAGTTTCATGTCCTTCTTCTCAAGCAAGTATGCGTCAGGAGCCGCGCATTGCGTAAACAGCGCTTCGCTTATGCCGAGCGGCGCAACTTGTATGCGTCCCGTAAAGTCTTTTGCCGCATCGCTGTACAGCGCAGTTTTCCGTGCGCCCATCGTAACCGTGCAGGAAGCGCAAAATGCAAGCGGTTGACCGTCCCCGTCTTTTGAAGCGACTGTTCCGTTTCTGTCGATGCCGCTTGGAATATCGCAGGCAATTTTTATGCAGTCAGCAGCATTTATGAGGATAAGAGCGGAGCGTACCGCTTCGGGAAGTTCTCCGCGAAATCCAGTCCCGAAAATACAGTCAAAAACAACAAGACGATTGGAAAAGCCTAAAAGCAGGGACTGGAAAAGCGTCTCTGAAAACTCTGCAAACTGCACGCCCGCACACTGAGCCATGCGTTTTTGCCTCCGCGCGTCTTCCGTTTTCGCTTCCGCAAAAAGACAGACAGTACAAGCAATCCGCCCCTGAATCCGCCGTGCAAGTGCAAGTCCGTCCCCTCCGTTGTTTCCGCCTCCGCACAAAATCAGCGCAAACGCCCTGCCGCCGCCGGTAAAATCATCGAGCGCGCGCTCAAGGGCAGCCGCCGCATTTTCCATCATAATATGTTCCGGAAAGGCAAAGTGCGCTTTCGCTTCTTTTTCCGCCGCAGAGGAATCGATATAAACGGCTTTCATTGTATTCTCCTTAAAAAAGTCAAAATATCCCGCGCACACGAAGCCCGCGCAGAAAGTGCGATTGCAGCCCTAACTGGAAACGCTTTGCAAACGCAGCATTTGCAGTCCGCAGTCATCCTTTGCCGCCCCGCAAAACACACTGCCGGAAAACGGCAGCGTTCCGAAGTCTATTTTTTTTGCAGGTTTGCCTTTAGCAAATTTGTGCAGGCGGCAACTGCGCTCAATCTTTCAAAGTTATTTCTGCGCCTCCTGCAATTTTTCTACAAGATTATCCATAAAACTGCACAGCATAACGGCGTTCGGAGACGGGCATCGGTGTGCGGTTATTATGAGGTTTGCAGATACAGCGGTGCGCCGTTCACCCGCATTTTGCCGGACGACAAAATGTGCAGGATAAAACTTTTGCACGCAAAAAAGTGCCGCTCGGACACGTTTAAGATAAAAACGATATTTTCCGGCGGCGATATTTTTTACGCGGGAACTCAGTGCAGTTCATGTTTGCAAAAATATAAGCAGACGGGACTGTCTACGCTCGACTCCCATCGTCTTTCAGCTTCCGTTAAATTTTTTAAGCATATTGCTCAAAATGTCGTGCGCCTTGTCCGCCTCAACTTCTTTGGGGCGTT
>CAUTOZ010000040.1:0-21333 GCA_963539635.1 uncultured Treponema sp. | reverse complement strand
TCGCTCAATAATCGTTCTGTGTTCTGTGTTCTGTGTTCTGTGTTCTGTGTTCTGTAGTCATTTCTGGCACTCCTCCTGCTCTGGAAAAATAAGAGAGCTGTTCGAGAACGGCAGTATCGAACAACTTTAATTGTAGTTCGGGCGGCAGTATAAAGGATAATGCGCAGCGTGTCTAAAGGCTGAAGGCAGAAAATGGCGGGGGAGATAGCTAATCTGTCAAATTTCATTGCAATCGCCCGTAATTACCAACCATTATCGTGCATCGAATCGGCAGATGGTCTGACCAGCCGCTTTGGGCATAGGCGCGGTATGAATATGGCGTGCCGTCGGCTCGTATCCAGTCGCCATGCGTCAGCGGCTCAAAATCTTGAATAACGGCGTTTCCCGCAACAAAAAAATGGTCTATTTTCTCCCAGCGGCCTTTAAAATAGTACGAACCTGTCTCATAGTCAGCGCCGTCCATACGCCACGCGCACGTAACGGGAACTTCTAAGCCTCCGTTGCCGCGCAAAAGCACCGTTCTGCTTTCTTCCGCGCATTTAAATTCATGCAGACTGCGGTTAAAGTCCCCGCAGATAAGAAACGCGCTCCCTTCTTTTTGCAAACGCTCTGCCAAAAGCCGTGCAAGCAGCGCCTCTTGAGCGTTCCGCCACGGTTCAGTCTGTTCTGTGCCGCCGGATTTCGATTTCCAATGATTGACAAAAAGCGAAAACGCGCTCTCGCCCATATCGATAGTCAATTCCATAATAGGGCGGAGGGGCGGCTGCGGACAGTCGAGCGTGCGGATATCGAGCGAATGCAGTTTTAAGTCCGAAAGCGGCAGCCGGGAAATCACAGCGCACCCGATTGCAGAGCCAGTCTGCTTTGCAAACGAGGCGTATTCCAGTCCCCTAGAAGAGAAGGGACTTTGTCCTGCAAGAAAGTTTGCAATGTCTTGGACAACTTTTTCATTTTCAATTTCTTCAAAAACATAGAGGTCGGCGGCGTTCGCTTTGATAAAGGCGCACAGTTTTTCCAATCGGGCGCGGTACACGTCTTCATTCCAACCGGATGTGCGCCGAAAATCGCGGTATTCTGTGCCGTCATCAACGCCGTCAAAAAAAGTTTGCACGTTCCAGCACACGACGCGCAGTGCGCTGGACGCATTTTTACGCGTACAGCCGGAAAATGCACAAAGGGCAGCAAACAAAATGGAATATAGTTTTTTCATGGCTCTCCTCGTGTTGATTGGTACTGCGGGTTTTCCAGTCGAAATGATATGCAGCACCTATCCGCACATCTTTTATATGTGGAAAGCGATGGAAAAAGGCAAATATATGCGGTTTATTTGAGGATTTTTTTTAGAATTTCAAAAGAAAATGAAAAAGCGCCTTGAGCGATGAAAATTATTTTTTTTGCCGCACCGCTGCGTCAGCGTCATGCAGGCGAATCCAGTCCCACACGTCTGGGTCTTCCTGCCCGATACGCCAAAACGCGACGGATTTTACGTCCGCGTCTTTATAGAGACGGAGTTTCGCAGCGACGGAAAAGGCGTCTTCAAACCACGCGGTAACGCCTACTTTCATGTCGATTTTGACGGTCGGAATGTCGTTGACGTATTCGACGGAACCGGCATCATATTGATTTATGATGCGGTTAATGCCGACGAAATACCAGCCTTGCGCAGTCTTTTCGCTTGCCCACGTGCGGCCGTAAAAGGGAAGCCCCATCACCAATTTTTCGGGAGGGATGACGGTCTTTGCGTAGTCAACGATTTTACCGCACCAGCCGATGGACGCGATGGGACCGGGGCGGCTCGTTGACCAATGCTCGTCATACGCCATGATCATAACGCGGTCGGCAAGGGCGGCAATTTTTTGATAAGAAAATATGTCATCTGGAATATTTTTAACACGCGCCGGAACGCAGACGGTAAAAATTTTTCCTGCGCGTTTGCACTCTGCATTCAAGGCTGTCAAAAAATCCATAAAATGCTTTCCGTCCCGCGCAGGGATAAGTTCATAATCGACTTGAACGCCGTCAAACGCCGCCGCTGCCGTCATAATCTGCTTTATCATCTGCTTTTGCAGTCCGAATTGGGGATTGAGTACAAAATGTGCAAGAGAACGACTGTTGCAGACTAAAACGAGGTGAACGCGGGCGGAAGTGCCTCCAAGTTTTGAGCGGACGGGAACGCCTGCAAGTTCTCCGTAGGAATTGACTTCGGCGGCAAAATAGCCAATGTCGGTCAGAGGGAATTTTCCATTCAATTCATGCTCGCGCCCCTGCATAACCCAGCCCCAGATTTCGCTGAATTCTACAGGCTCTCCTTCGGGAAGCCGTTTGTTGTAGACCGATTTCGTATCAATCTCAAATGCTGCCGGTTCGGATTCTGGTTCCTGCGCCAATTCTCGTTTACTGTATGCGAATACCGCATTATTTTCCATGATAAACAAAATGGTAAAAAGCAAGGCAAGTGCAGTCGGAAAAAAAGTATTTGTGCGGGATTTCTTCATAAACAGTTACTCCGTTATTCGACCTGTTCCCAAACAAAAGTTTTGAATAGGTCTATTGTTTGAGTATCGTCGAATGCGCAGGCAAACTAAACCGATGAAATGTGACGGCAAAGCCGGTATAGTGCAGGTATGAAAGTATTGCATGAAATTGCACCGGTGTGGGACTGTAAAAGCCGCGTTTTCATTTTGGGGACGATGCCGTCTCCTGCCTCGCGGGCGGCGGGATTTTTTTATATGCACGCGCAAAATCGATTTTGGCCGGTGATGGAAGCGCTTTTTGGCGACGTTTTTCGATTTAAGAACAATGCGCCGGAAAAAGACGGCGCAATCCGCGAACGCCGCGATTTTTTACTTCGGCACAGAATTGCGCTTTGGGACGTGCTTTCGGAATGCAGTATAGACGGCGCGGCAGACGCAACGATAAAAAACGCCGTTCCCAATGACTTTACAGATATTTTTTCCAGCGCAGACATAAAACAGGTCTTTTGCACCGGAAAAACTGCATTCGCCCTCTACGAAAAACATTGTGCGCATAAATACGGCGTTCCCTGCGGCTATCTTCCGTCCACAAGCCCTGCAAACCGCGCCCGCTGGCCGGATGCACAGTTGCTTGCAGCGTATGGGAAGATAAAGGACACGCTTTAATAATTGGGAATTAGGAATTTTTTTTTTTTTTGGGGGGGGGGAGGCTGTGAGCGGTTATTTGCGGTTTGCAGATAAAACGGTGAACCTCCCGAGAGAGATAATGTTCGGCGGACAGTAAAACTACGTCTGAAAGATTTAGCGCAGTTTCCGCCTGCACTTTTCCAGTCAGCCCATAATTAAAGATGAAAAATCTCCCTTTTTGACTTCCTTTAATTACTCATCAAAAATTACCAATTCTCCATTGCCTCAGTCCGTTTTCCTTTATGTTGAACATATTCCGCCGTTATTTTATACTCCGCGCCGTATCAATAAGCACTCGAACAAAACTTACGCGTTTGTCCGCAGATAACGGGCGGCACGTTTACAATCCGGGATTTCAGTCTATTTGGAGGACTTATGACAATATCAGAGATGCTTGGGCAAAGCGGACTTTTGACTTTGCTCGGTATGGGTGTTGTTTTTTCTTTCATTATTATTCTTATCATTTTTATGCAGTTGCTCCACATTCTTGTGCGCACCCTTAAACTTGACAAAGAACCTGCAAAGAAAAATGCAACTATCAAAAACGCCGGAACTGCCGCTGCCGCCGCCGATTCAGGCTCTATTATCGCCGCGATTGCTGCCGCCGTCCGCGAACGACAATCGCAATAAATCATTTTGAGAGGTTAAAGATGGCAAAAGTTGGAATTTCAGACCTTATTTTACGAGATGCTTCGCAGTCACTCCATGCAACACGTATGACTACAGCAGATATGCTTCCCGCCTGTCCTATGCTTGATAAAATCGGCTATTGGGCGCTTGAAGGCTGGGGCGGCGCGACCTACGATAGCTGCATCCGCTTTTTGAATGAAGACCCGTGGGAACGGCTTCGGAAACTCCACGCAGCGCTTCCGAACAGCCGCATTATGATGCTTTTGCGCGGGCAAAATCTTTTAGGCTACCGTCATTATGCAGACGACGTTGTTGATAAGTTCGTTGAAGCCGCCGCCAATAACGGTATCGACGTATTTCGTATTTTTGACGCCTGCAACGATCCGCGGAATCTTGAACGCGCTACAAAAGCGGCAAAAAAGACCGGCAAGCACGTGCAGATGGCGATTTCCTATGCGGTAACGCCGTATCACACAAATGAAGTCTATGCTGATCTGGCAAAAAAATATGCCGAATTCGGCGCGGATTCGATTTGTATTAAAGATATGTCGGGACTTTTAAAGCCATTTACCGCTTACGACCTTGTTAAAGCGATTAAAAAAGCCTCTGATCTTCCGGTAGAAGTCCATTCGCACGCGACAACGGGACTTTCAGTTGCGACGATGCTCAAAGCTGCCGAAGCGGGCGCGGATGTCCTTGACACAGTCATTTCTGCAATGGCGATGGGAACGTCTCACAGTCCGACCGAAACGATTGTCGAAATGCTTAAAAATACTCCGTACGACACGGAACTTGACATCAAAGCGCTGCTTGAAATCGCGGCGTACTTCCGCGAAGTCCGCAAGCACTACGCGTCCCTTGAGTCTAAATTCCTTGGGGCGGACACGCGCATTCTCCTTTCTCAAGTGCCGGGCGGAATGCTTTCCAATCTTGAAAGTCAAATGAAGCAGCAGGGCGCATCCGATAAAATGGACGAAGTGCTCAAAGAAATTCCCCTTGTGCAAAAGGACGCAGGTTATGTTCCGCTGGTAACGCCGACGTCGCAGATTGTCGGAACGCAGTCGGTATTCAACGTACTGTTCGGACGCTACAACAATCTGACGCAGGAATTCCGCGACCTCATCACAGGAAAATACGGCAAACTCCCTGCGGAAGCTAATCCCGAATTGGTCAAAAAGGCGCTTGAACAAAATAAAATGGAAGCGGCGGTAACCTGCCGTCCTGCCGACATGATTGAGCCGGAATGGGACAAAATGGTCAAAGAAGCGAAGGAAAACGGCGGGAACGGCTCTGTCGAAGACACGCTGACGTACGCGATGTTCCCGAAAGTTGCGACAAACTTCTTTAAGAATCGTGAAAAAGGTCCTGTCGATGCGGAAAAAGAATTCGGCGTAAAAACTCAAGCGCCCGTGTCCGCAAACGCAGGAAAGGGCGGCTCGTACACAATTACAATTAACGGCTCTGCATACAATGTAACGACAGGGCCTGCCGGCGACAAAATGAACGTTACGGTCAACGGCACTGCCTATGACGTAAACTTCGGGACGGCACAGGCGGGTGCCTCTGCTGCTCAGGCGGCGGCTCCCGTTGTCTCTGGAGGAGCGGATATTACGTCTCCGGTTGCCGGAACGCTTTTGCGCTATGCGGCAGAGTCTGGAGCTTCAGTTAAAAAGGGAGATACGGTCATCATCCTTGAATCGATGAAAATGGAACTTGAAGTAAAGGCGCCCGCTGACGGAACAATCTCTTTTGCCGTCCAGCCCGGCTCTCAAGTCTCTTCGGGACAAAAACTCGGGAGCATCGGCGGAACTGTTACGGCTCCGGCACCTCAGCCTGCCGTTCAGCCCCAAGCCGCTGTAAAACCTGCACCTGCTCCTCAAGCGCCTTCCGGCGGAACGCCCGTCAATGCGCCCGTCGCAGGAACGCTGCTCCGCTACGCAGTTGCCGAAGGCGAGAGCGTAAAAGCCGATTCTACGGTCGTGTATATCGAGTCGATGAAAATGGAACTTGAAATTAAAGCCGGAAGCGCAGGATGTGTACACTTCCTTATTCCTGCCGGTACGCAGGTTTCAAGCGGTCAGGCTATCGCCGAAATAAAATAGGTGGAACAATGAATAGTTTAACTCAAAAAAATAAGGCAAAAAACATAGCCGCAGCGTCTTTCATCATGCTGGGAATTGCGCTTGTCTTTTCGTTTGTAACGTCAGCGTTTGCTGATTCCGACGGGAAGTCTGTAAGCTCATTCCGCACATCGCATGAAACGATTGTCAAAGGCTCTGAAGGGATTGCGCGGATTTCCGTTACCGAATTCGTAAAGAAGATCGGGAAGAATACGGGAATTTTCAAAATGATTCATACCGAGACGGAAGAAGAAGCGGCGGCGGAGAAAGCGCAAAAAGAAGCGAGCGAAGCTGCCGAGCACGTAGACCCGTTTGCAGGAATAATCGTTCCCGGCTGGCAAAAACTGGTCATGCTTGCAGTCGGCTTTCTTATCGTGTATTTGGGAGCCGCAAAGGGATTTGAGCCGCTTTTGCTTATTCCCATCGGATTCGGAACAATTTTTGTCAATATTCCGGGCGCGGGAATGGGAGAAGCGCCGCACGGTATGCTGCACATCATTTATTCGGCAGGCGTCGGCAATGAATTCTTTCCGATGCTCATCTTTATGGGAATCGGCGCGATGACAGACTTCGGGCCGCTTATCGCCAACCCCAAGACTGCTCTGCTCGGAGGCGCGGCGCAGCTCGGCGTATTTATGACGCTCTTCGGGGTTGCGCTGATGAACTACATTCCGGGCGTTGACTACAATATGCTGCAGGCGTGCGCAATCGCAATTATCGGCGGCGCAGACGGGCCGACTTCCATTTATGTCTCCGGCAAACTTGCGCCGAACATGATGGCAGTTATCGCTGTCGCCGCGTATTCCTATATGGCGCTCGTTCCGATGATTCAGCCGCCGATTATGCGCGCCTTAACGACGAAAAAAGAACGCCTCATCAGAATGCCGCAGCTGCGCGATGTTTCTCGTGCGGAAAAAGTACTGTTCCCGATTATGCTGCTGATTGTTACGATTTTGTTTTTGCCGCCGGCCGCTCCGCTTATCGGTATGCTTGCGTTCGGAAACTTTATAAAAGAAGCAGGATGCGTCGATCGTCTGTCAAAAACCGTTCAAAACGAACTGATGAACATCGTTTCGATTCTCTTGTCGCTCGGCGTCGGCTCCCAGATGACTCCTGAAAAGATTATCAATCCGAACTCCATCGGCATTATCGTGCTCGGTTTGCTCGCATTTTGCGTTGCGACTGCAGGCGGTGTTTTAATGGCAAAGTTGATGAATCTCTTCCTTAAAGAAAAGATAAATCCGCTTATCGGCTCGGCAGGCGTTTCCGCCGTTCCGATGGCAGCGCGCGTATCAAACAAAGTGGGTGCAGAAGAAGACCCGCTGAACTTCTTGTTGATGAATGCGATGGGACCGAACGTCGCAGGCGTTATCGGTACTGCGATTGCAGCGGGCGTCTTTATCGCAACATACGGAAAATAATTTTTTGCTGTTGTAAACGACATTTTTCCGAAAGACCGGTGCAGGTTTGCGCCGGTCTTTTTTTATGCGCGCGTGGAAGGAAAGGACAATTGATAATGGGTAATTTCTACTCACTTTATCGGGTTATAATTCCTTAAAAGAGGAAAAATCAGTCAGGTTTGACGGGTGAATTTTATTTTTTTGCGCATTTTGCAAAGGGACTGGAAAAGATTTTTTATTCCAGTCAGCAAAGAAAAGTCGCAAGTCATTAAAATCGTTCAGGAAAATACGTTTTGAGGCAGGTTTTTTATAAAAAAAGGAATTGAATGGTCGATTATATCTATTTTTTTTACATGTTTTTGCAAACCAACAAAGTTGGCACACTTATTGCTCAGTATAGGCAGACGGTAATGAATACCGCAAAATAAAATGCTTGGAGGCATACAATGAACGAACTTACACTTTTTAATTCACTTTTTAATGGAGAGGTAGGCAACCTGTTGAATATGCCGGTATATACGCACACAGTTTTTGTGCCGAAAGTGGACGTAAAAGAAGACGGCGAGGCGTACACGATGGAAATGGATTTGCCCGGCCGCTCGGAAAAGGATGTTGATATTGAACTTGACAACAATACGTTGACTATCTCTTCAAAACAAGAAGAAAAAAACGAAATGGAGGAGACGGAAAAAGAGGAGAACGGCAGATGGCTTATTCGTGAGCGGCGCGTTTCTTCTTTTAAGCGGAGTTTTACGCTGCCGGAAGACGTTAATCTTGAGGCGCTGAATGCGTCATTTAAGAACGGCATTCTTACGGTAAAGTTGCCGCGCCGCGCTCTGTCGCAGCCCAAAAAGATTGCGATTAAAAGCGAGTAATCAAGCGAAAAAATAAGAACTACCCTTTCCTGCCGCGATGAAGGAAGGAGTAGTGCGGGGTGAAAAGGCGCGGTTGACTGCATAAAAACTTAAAAAACAGTTTTTGTGCAGGTGCCGCGCCGTTTGTTTTTAACCACCGTATATCCCCTCGTTACCGGGCGTTGCGAAAAGACCGGAGCGGCAAAGCTGCGAGGACTTGCAGCAAGCACGGGACGGCAAAAAAAGCTGTGCTTTTTGTGCCGGAACGCCCAAAAGAAAAAAATTATTTAAGGAGGGCTTCAAGGCGGTCATTAAGAGTGCGCATTCGGTTATCATTCGGATTGAGCGCGATGACCTGCTTAAGATAATACTGCGCTTTGCGGTAGTCGGCTTTTTTATTGTAGATTTCGTAAAGACGGAACAGGGCTTCGCTGTTGCGCGGGTTTGCGATGAGGCTTGCGCGGAGGTCTGCCAAAGCGGCGCTTTCGTTTTCTTGCAGGAAACTCCGGCGGTAGTACAAAAAACTTTTCATTCGTGTTGACGCTGTGTCGAGAAGCCGGTTTATGAGTGTAAGCGCCTGCGTACTGCGTCCGGACTCCGTCAAAACTGCAATATAATTTTGCACAACGTCTTCGTCGGCGCTGTGCGCCTTGTACAGCGGGAAAATGAGGTCCCACGCTTCCTCGTATTTACGGAGCGCGAGGCAGATTTTTATATGACTGAACAAGGCGGCATTTGAAGCGCTTTGTTTTTTGACGGCATCACTGCTAAGCGCGTACGCTTTTTCCCAATTCCGACTGCGAATAAAGCCGTCAAGGGCGAATTGCACTGCGCTTTCGCTATCCGGGTCTTTTTCAAGAACAGCAGCGGCATATTCGGCAGACGATTTTCCAAGCACGGGAGAGCCGGTTTCTCCGGCAAGGCGGGCGGCAAAAAGAAGCGCGTCTTTATCGTCGGGATAGGCTTTGAGCGCGCTTTCGATAAGGGCAAGGGCGGAGGCGGTATTTTTGCTCCAGTCGTATTGAATTTGGGCGCGCAGCAAAAGATAGTCCTTTGCCGTCGTATCTTGCCGCGCGTACACGTCCAAAAGAGACGCCGCATGAATGTAGTCGTTTTTTGCCGCCAATATACGTGCGCGGAACAAAATCGCGTTCAAATTGCTGGGGTCTTGTTGAAGCAGCCGAGAAATGTACTCTTCCGCGCGGGAAAGATTGGCAAGTGCAAAAGCCGTTTCCGCCGCGAGCGTTAAAAGCGAAGGATTGTTCGGATATTTTTGAAGCAGCGTAATGGCCGTGCGGTTCGCTTCCTGCGTTTTGTTATTCAAGCGCAGACAATCGGCATACTCAAATCCCGCTTCAAAGCATTCAGGAGCCGTTGCCGCGGCTTTTGCAAGATGAGGCAGCGCGTCTTCATACTTTTTCGTTTTTTTGTACAGCATTCCCAAAAGATAAGAAGCAAGAACCGAGTCGGGACGAAGGGCAAGGGCGTTTTTTAAGGCAGCGCGGGAGGCCTCAAAAAAAGGAGCGGCCTCTAGGCTCGTAACAACGGCAAGCGACGGTAATACAATAGAAAGAAAATCGACGTTTCCGGTGCTGGTGTCGTAAATGCCTTCGCGCGCAGAATTGATTGCACCTGTGTAGGGCGTTTCCGCCGCGAGTTTTGGCGCGTCAAAATCCGCTTTTTCTGTTGTCCACACGGTTTTCATAATCGCCGCAGCGACGGCTAACAGCGTTTTTTCGTTTTCAGCGTAATCGAGTTCGGATTTTCTAAGAGATGCGGCGGCGCGGCGCAGGGAGACTGGAGAGCCGATTTCGACATCTGCGAGGATATTTTCGTCAATACCTGAAAAATAACGCTTTTCCCGTCCCCGTTTACTCGAAGGAAGCGCGGTCTTTTCTTCTGCGTCCGATTCGTTGCCGGCACTGTCCGAACCGGAGTCTTCTTCCGCCGGCACTCCCGCTGTCCGCTCCGTATTGCGGGGGGAAGACGCGCAGGAAAACAGCAGCGAAAGACAAAAAAGCAAAGCGGGAAGAACGCGGCGAGTAAAAATGCTCACAAGCCGTCTCCGCTCTCTTCTTCTCCGCGGGTTAAGTCGTCGCTGAGGTCTTTGGGTAATATTTTCAGCAATTCTTTGCGTTTTTTTAAGAGAAAGACGAGAATGAGGCACGCACTGACGGTGAGGACGGGAAGCGCAAACACGGCTGCTTTTTCAAAGGGAAGCCATGAAAGTCCGAACGAAAAAAATGAAAACAACAGCCCAATTGCGCATAAAACTACTGATGGAAAATCGAAAGTAAACGACGAACGCCGCTTTTCCATTCTGCCTGCCGCAAAAAGCGAAAGGCTTGCAAGGATTAAAAAGACCGGCCAGCCTTGAGAAAAAGCAAGCGGAATGCCGTCATCGAGTAAAATTGCTGAATAAAAACCGCACATTAAAAGGAAGATTGCCGTAAAAAGTTTGAATGAGGTGCGCGAGAGCCGCAAAAAAATAAAAAGAAAGACCAGTCCGCACAAAAAAACTGCCACCGGAAATAATTTGAGGAATAATGCTGCGTTTGTGCCTGAAAAACTGAAAAAAAACAAAAAGAGTACAAAGACAAAAATCATGCCTGCCGCAAGCAGCGTGTTCAGTAACTTTCCGCCGTTTTTTTTCATCATAACCCCAAAAGATTGCGCCGCCGCAAGTTTAAGATAAGGGGAGAATGCTCCCGCGTTCCGGTGCGGACGAGCCGGTAACGGACGCTAGAATACAACATTCCGGCTTATCTTGCAAATGAGCGGTCAACTATGGTAGATTCAAAATATGAATGAGTTTCGGCAGGCTGTCATTTTATGCGCGTTTGTGTGCGCGGCATCCTTTTTTTCCTGCGCGGCGAACCGCACAGAAAGGGCGGAAGCGGAATTAGCTTCTCTCATTGAAAATCCTGCGCTCGATCCTGTAAGCCGCTATGCCGCAGTCAATAAGACTGCAAACGACATTCTTGATTCCGGCGATACGGACGGTTTCATTCTTTTTTTGACGGACTGGGCAGAAAATCATCCTGACGATATGTACAACGCATATTGGCTTTTGCGCGTTGCGCATGCGTATTTGACGGAAGGAGCGGAACCCGTCGCCGAATATTATTTTGACCGCATTCTACACAGCTGCCGCGATTTAGACGTAAAAGGCAACTCCATTCATTTTATGTGTCTGCAAAACCTTATTCAGATAAGCAAATCGCCGCGAAGCCGCATTGCATATTTCAACGAGCTGATAAACCGCTTCCCTGAGCAGGTGAGCGTAACGGAATTGTACCTGCGTCTTGCACTTGAATACGAAAAGGAAAGCGAGTGGGACTCTGCGCTCAAGGCGTATTCGCTGTTTGTTGCGCAGCCGGACTCATCGACGATTTTGATTGCAGGCGAGCCGAATGCCTATAGAAAGGCAAAGCAGCTTATCGGCTACAGTTCGTCTTCCAAAAACTGGACATTTGAAACACTCGATTCTTTAGTCGGCGCGGTGGAAACGGCGATTAAACGCTATGACTGGCGTGCGCTTGACGCTTACCGCGCACGGGTAAACTTTTTTTCGATGTCATGGAAGCAGGACGAAATCGACCCGAACGCGCAGGAAGAATTCTCTATGCGGAATTTTATGCGCGGCAACGCAGTCAAATTCAGCGATTCCCTTGACCCTGATTCGACTTCAACAGAAGCGTACTTACGAACATGGGGCTGGAATCAATATGTTTCAACGTGGTATTTGTATTTTAGGAAAGTCAATTTTCCCGTCGATCCTGATATTCACGGCAACTGGGAATGGGCGGGCATTTATGTAGGTGAAAAACTCTGATGAAAAAAGCAAAACGGTACGGATTTTCAGCGTTGTTTTTAGTTTTCGCGTGTGCAGCGGGCTTCTGCGAGGGGGCTGCGTATAAGTCAATCGATTTTCCCGGTATGGAGCGGCAGGAAGTAGCGGTCTACCGGAAAAAATATTTGACGACGCACAAAAAATGGCTTTATACGATTCTTGATGAAAATGAAAGTTACCGTGTTTTTGTCCGTAAAGAACTCGAAAAGCGAAAACTCCCCCTCATTCTTGAATATCTCCCCATCGTTGAGTCAAATTATCTGCCGACAGCGCGTTCTCGGTCAGGAGCGGCTGGGATGTGGCAGTTTATGCTCAACAGCACAAAGCCCTATCTTGTTTGTAACGAATATGTTGACGAGCGTCTTGATCCGTGGAAATCGACAGAAGCGGCACTGTCAAAATTAAAAGAAAACTATGATATGTTCGGCGACTGGCTGATTGCGATAACGGCGTACAATACGGGGGCAGGCGGAATGCGGCGCGCACTCAGCAAGTCTTCAAAAAAGGATTATTGGTCGCTCTGCGATGCAAATCTTTTAAGCGAGCAGGCGCGGCAGTACGTTCCAAAATTGCTTGCGCTTGCTGACGTTGCGGAGAATGCCGCATACTATAAAGTGAACTTTCCGACTGCACGAGATGGACGCGGCAATACGCTTGACGCAGGATACGGCACATTTGACTATCTTCCGGTAACGCAGTCTTTTTCGATAGAGGCGCTTGCCCGCGAACTGCGGATTGATGAAGACATTTTGGCAGGACTCAACGCCGCGCTTGTCAAAGGCGTTACGCCGCCCAATGCCGAATACGCAATCCGTCTGCCGCGCGGAATGCTGTTACCGGCGGCGTATACGGTGTACTGGCTCGGGAAACGGTAGGATAAGCGGTTCCAGTCGTCTTTTGCATTCTATTGCGGTAAAATCTCCGTCTCCCATTTTGAACGCAGTCTTTTCAGTCAATTTGTGTAATTGCAGTCAATCTGTCTCATCTCAAAAAGCCGCAGAATAGAGTCCCCCTCCCGCACAGATAAATCCGTTCGGCAATTTCTGTTTTGAAACGAATCTCCTGTATGTATGCTCTTACTTGACAAATAATTGAATTTTGTTAGACTACAAAAAATGACAAAATTTAAAAAAATGTCATTTTCTTTGTATTTGGCGAGGTTTGTATGTCTAAGAAATTTGCTTTTTTGTTTCCAGGGCAAGGCGCTCAGGAACCGGGTATGCTAAAGGATGTCTGTGAGACATTTCCTTCTGCCCGCGCCGTCATTGACGATATTTCAAAAATTACAGGCGTCGATATGCCTAAATTGATGTGGGAAAGTGAAAAAGACTTTTTGAGCCGGAGCGATAACAGTCAACTTTCCATTACGGCGGCGAGCGTTGCGACAATGAAAGCGCTTTCGGAAAAAGGCGTTGTGCCGTCGGCTGCGATGGGCTTTAGTCTCGGCGAGTTTCCCGCTTTATACGCGGCGGGGGTTTTGAGTTTTGAAGACGTAATACAAGTTGTGCGGCAGCGCGGTCTTATCATGCAAAAAGTGTGCGAAGAAATCGGGGAAGCGAGCGCAGGACACGCGCCTGGTATGAGCGCGGTACTCGGACTTGCACCTGAAAAAGTTATCGAGGTTTTAAGCGGCATAAAAGACGTGTACGCCGCAAACTTAAACAGCTCAAAGCAGACTGCAATAAGCGGCACTGCCGACGGTCTTGCCGCAGCGGAAAAAGCTTTAAGCGCTGCGGGAGCGCGGCGCTGCGTTCGGCTTGCGGTTGCCGGTCCCTATCACTGCCCGCTGATGCAAAAGGCGGCGGACGAATTTGAAAAAGTGATTGCCGATGTGCAATTCAATGACCCGAAAATCACGCTGTTCAGCAACGTTACGGGAAAACAAGTTCAAAGCGGAGACGAGGCGAAAAAATCCGCCGTCCTGCATTTGACAAATCCTGTTCGATGGACAGATGAAGAAGCGTTACTCGGCGCAATGATGACTGAAGATTCGGGCGCTGAATGGCAGACGCTTGAAGTTGGTCCCGGAAAAGTGCTTGCAGGTTTGTGGAAGCAAACTGAATTCGGGGAAAAATGGGTTTGTAATTCAATCAATACTGTTGAATCTATTAGCGGGGTGAACTGATGCTGCTCAAAAATAAAAAAGCGCTGGTTACCGGCTCAAGCCGCGGTATCGGGCGTAAAATTGTTGAAGTCTTCTTAGCAAATGGTGCGGACGTGTGGGGACTGTGCTCCCGTCCGAGTGCGGCAAAGGCGGAACTTGAAGCGCTTGCGGCGCAAAATGGCGTTCAATTTCATGAAATCTGCGCCGATGCAGGAAATGCGGAGGAGCTTACAAACGTTATCAAAGCCGCGCTCAAAGAAGCAGGCGGGTTTGACATTTTGGTAAACAATGCAGGAATTACGCGCGACGGGCTTTCTTTCCGCATGAAAATGGAGGACTGGCAAAGCGTACTCGACGTTAATTTGACAGCGCCGTTTATCATCAGTCAAATTGTTTCAAACGACATGATTCACAAAAAATGCGGTTCAATTATCAATATGACCAGCATTGTCGGCGTCCGCGGCGGCGCGGGTCAGGTGAATTATTCTGCGAGTAAGGCGGGACTTATCGGCTACACAAAAAGTCTTGCTAAAGAAGTCGGCTCGCGTAAAGTCCGCGTAAATGCGATTGCGCCCGGCTATATCGAAACGGACATGACAAAGGCGGTCAACGAAAAAATGCGCGATGCGTGGATTGAAATGATTCCATTAAAGCGCGCAGGACAGATTGAAGATGTGGCAAACGCGGCGCTCTTTTTTGCAAGCGACTTGAGCGTTTACGTTACGGGGCAAGTGCTCGGCGTTGACGGCGGAATGTAGGATTTTTAAGAAAGTTTTAAAGTCGTGCCGATTGCAAAAGCGGTTTTTTCAGAAAACAGAAAAGCCCGCTTTTGACGGAGATGACGACGGACTTTTCATATAAAACTGCCGCGTCTGCGGCATTCAATTTATTGTGAGGAATGGATATGAGCGAAAGAAGAGTTGTTATTACGGGAATGGGGGCTGTTACTCCCCTTGGAAACACGGTGGAAGAGACATGGGCGGCGGTTAAGGCTGGAAAGAGCGGTATTGCGCCGATTACATACTTTGACGCGTCCAAGAACAAGGTAAAATACGCCGCGCAGGTAAAGGATTTTAACGCGGGGCTGTACATGGATCCCAAAGAGGCGCGGAAAATGGCGCGTTTTACGCAGTTTGCAGTTGCGGCGGCAAAGATGGCGCTTGAAGACTCGGGACTTTTGGGCAATGCGGACGTGCTGGAAGACACGGGCGTTATTTTAGGCGTCGGTATCGGCGGATTTGAAGTTACTGAAGCAAGTTGTATTTCGTACTATAAATCCGGCTGTGTCAAAACGCCGCCGATGACAATCCCGGAGCTTATCCCGAACGAAGCCGGCGGCAACGTAGCCATTCAGTTCGGCGTACACGGACCGAATCATACGGTGTCTACGGCATGTTCGTCCGGCACCGATGCCTTGGGCGACGCGTTCGATATGGTCAGAAGCGGCCGCATGGACGTATGTCTCTCAGGCGGCGCTGAAAGTACGATAACGGGATTTTCTATCGTGTCTTTTGAAGTCCTCCATGCCCTTTCAAACGGCTTTGCGGATAATCCGACTGCGGCAAGCCGTCCGTTCGATAAAAAACGAGAAGGTTTTGTTATGGGTGAAGGCTCAGCAATTCTTGTGCTTGAAGAATATGAACACGCTAAAGCGCGCGGCGCAAAAATTTATGCGGAAATCGCGGGCTACGGTTCTTCCTGCGACGGCTACCATTTGACCAGTCCCAATCCTGACGGCGTTGTGGGCGCAAAATGTATGTCATACGCGCTTAAAGACGCAAAGATGGACGGTTCAGAGATTCAATATTATAACGCGCACGGAACTTCGACTCCGATAAATGACCCGAGCGAAACGCGCATGATTAAACGCGCATTCGGCGAAGAAAATGCGCGGAAGCTCAAAATATCGTCTACAAAGTCGATGACGGGACACTGCCTTGGCGCAACGGGCGCAATTGAAGCAATGATTTGCGTAAAAGCAATCAACGACGGATTTTTCCCGCCGACCATTAACCTCGATGAGCCGGATACGGAAGCGGGCTGCGATTTGGACTATGTTCCGAACAAGGGCGTTGAAGGGAATATTGACGCAGCAATGAGCGCGACGTTCGGTTTTGGCGGACACAACGGCGCTATTATCATCAAAAAAGTAAAATAGCGGAGCCGTGAGATGAGCGTAACAAAAGACATTGAAGCCCTGTTGCCGCATCGGAAGCCGTTTTTGTTCGTGGACGAAATTATTTCCTGCGATGATAATGCAAGCGTCTGTACGCGGACGTTTACGGAAGAAGACTTTTTCTTTGCAGGGCATTTTCCTGAATATCCGGTAGTACCCGGCGTTATTCTTGTAGAAACGATGGCGCAAGCGGGAGGAGCGGTTCTCAGTTTCCAAAAAAAAGTGCCCGACGGCAGTTTATTTTTCTTAGGAACAGTAGACAAAGTGAAATTCCGTAACCAAGTGCGTCCCGGCGATACGGTTCGCATGGAAATTACGAATCTCCGCGTTAGCCCGCGTATGATAAAGCAAGCGGGCAAAGCGTTTGTCGGCGATACGCTTGCTGCCGAAGCAGAATGGATGTGCTTGGTTGGCAGTAAAAACGAGGTGTAACAAAATTAATGGAGTTGCCGCCAACGTGAGATTATCCGCACCCTCTGCGGGACGTAGATAATCTCGCAAGGAGTGAAGTTTTCGGGAAACGGCAAATACGAAAAGGTGCGGCAACGAAAGTTTCACGTCTGAGAACGTTAGGAGTATGATAGAGAAAGTCCTTCGCGGAGTTTTATTCTGCGGAGGATTTTTTTATTTGGAGAGATTGCTGGCATCTGAAAGCGGAATTTGTGAGAGGCGGTAAATATAAAAAGATGCGCTGCTGCGAGGTGCGTTGCTTTCCGCGCGAAGTTTGTTTCGTCAGACGCCCCATAACTTCTTTTTATTGTTCAAACGTCGCTTGCGGCTTCCGAACTCTATCCCGCCGGTCAGATTTTATCTCCGCCCTTTCGGACTTCGCTCTAGCGCACAACCACTGTTTGCCGCCGCTTGAACTCCACTATATCTTTAAAAATCTATCTTCCGCCCAATAAAACACCGGTTGCCGTCCCAAAACGTCGCTCTACCGTCCAAGCGCCGTTTCCCGCCCTAAAACTCCATTCCTCCTGCCCCTTTCTCTCTGTCACTCGAACTTAGTGCGTCATCTAAACGCCGTCTGCCACTCGAGAACTGCATTGCGTCGTCAAAGCGTTGCCCGCCCCGAAAACTCCGCCCTCTCGCTCGAACGCCGCTTGCTGTCCCCGAACTTCATTGCCATATGCCTGCGAAAACAAACACGAGAGAGGTGCAGCGTTCGTTTCCCGAAAAACGCCGTCTCCCGCCCCTGAACTTCGTTTCCATCGTTCAAACGCAGTTTTCCTCCGTAAAATATCGCAGCCAAACACAAACACTCCGTTTTCCGCAGGGAAACGCTCGCAGATAAAACAGTACACTGTCTTTAAACCCCGTATGTGCTGTCTTCCGCCCGCATTCTTTCAATTGGAGTTCCGGATTTTTTCAAGTATACTTACGCCATGAATACTGACGAGCGTTTGACGCTGCTTAAATCAAGTTACGATGAATTGTGTGCGCTTATTGCCGCTGAAACCGATAAAGATTTTCTTGCGGATTTTTTTACCTGTCTTTTTACAGAAGCGGAGCGCAGAGATTTTGCACAGCGGTGGCTTTTGGTTAAAGAAATTTATGCTGGAACGACGCAGCGGGAAATTGCGAAGAAATTTAATCTTTCGTTGTGCAAGATAACGCGCGGCTCAAAGGAATTGAAAAAAAAAGAGAGCGCGTTTCGCAGAATGCTTCAAAAATTGCATGACGGAAAATAAGAGCCGTTAACGGCGGCTCCGCTCTTTTCCGCACGCAATCAACAGCCTCGCCGCAGAGCAGCGAGATATGTTGTTCTCGTAAAGTCGTTGCAATCGGATTCAATGCTTTTTATTTCGACTCAAGAAGCGTCCGGGGATTGAACCCTCCGCACGAATACAATCTATTTTCCGCCCGCGTTTTCGAGAAAAATCGCGCACGTCGTGCAGGTTTATCGCAGCGCTCCCGTCTTTGCGCTGTTGTCTTCTGTCCTTTTTCCCGTCCGTCGTTTTATTTTCGCCGCATTCTACGAAGCGCTGCCATGTTTCCGGCTCTGGGACTTCAAACTTCATTCGTTCGCCCGTAAACGGGTGAGTAAATGCAAGAGTCCGTGCATGGAGCATAAGACGCCCGAACGGATTAGTCGCCGCGCGGTAATTTTTGTCTCCGGCAATCGGAAACTTTAGAAAGGCAAGGTGCGCCCGAATCTGATTTTTTCGTCCTGTCTCAAGCGATAACTCAAAAAGCGTGTGCGTCTTTCCCTGCGTAACAACCGTATAGTGCGTCCGCGCGCTCACGGTCTTTACCGCTCGTTTTCCGTTCCCCGTATGCGGCTTTTGGGGCACAAAAGCCATATTGTACGCATTGTACGAAAGTTTTGCGTCTATGACTCCGCGCTCAGCCGCCGCTCCGCTGGAATTTTCTGCAACCGCTCGGTACGTTCTCTCCGTTACAAGTGTCTGCCAGCCGTTCATAATCGTTTTTTGCGCTTTTTCCGACAGCGCAGCCATCATGACGCCCGACGTGTCGCGGTCAAGCCGGTGGACTGCAAAAGGGCGATGATTTTTCGCATACGTTCCCGCCTTCCGCATACGCGATTCGAGCACGGAAAGCGCCGTTTTTGCCGTGCAGCCCTCATACGGAACGGAAAGCAGTCCAGCAGGTTTATACATAACCGCTATATATTCATCTTCATACAGCACCTGAAGCGTTCCACCCTCAAAACAGCGCGTGCGTTCCGTCTTGTTTTTTGCAGTCGTCATAGGATAACCCTCTTTCTGCCGTTTTTTTTATCCGACACAATCTTTTTGACTTTCAGGCGCCGCTCTTTCGCGGCTTTGCTCGGTTTTGTTTTTATCCGCCGCTTTTTTACCGCAAGCGCAGCAACAATCCGCACTTCAAGCCGCTTAAGCGAAAGAAGCCGATTGCGTTCTTGAAAACGCTCGTCCTGAACGTCAACAAAAATCTCCCCGTCCCTGTTGACTGCCTTCCCCAAACGTGCCCTGAGCCTGAGACGTTCGTCTTCTGTAATTCCGTCAAGCGCATTGACTGCAATCGCCGCGTGCACTTTCGTGTTGACTTTATTGACATTCTGCCCGCCTTTGCCGCCTGAGCGCGCAAAAATAAACTGCACGTTTGCCGCAATCGATTCGCGGAGAAGTTGTATATCCATGCGCATATGATAACGGAATGGACTAGACGTGTCAGTGCAAAAAGAAATGGGACACGGCGGACAGATTAAACACGTTTTACAGATACAATGTAGTTTGCTGTCCGCTTCAAGTTTGCAAAACGCAAACTTGCTGAAAAATATCTGGAGGGGGATACAGCACGGCGGACAGATTAACTGAGTTTTACAGATATAATGCGGCTTGCTGTCCGCTTCAAGTTTGCGAAACGCAGACTTGCATAAAACGGTGCTGCGGGCAAGTTTTCCCGCCCGCACGATATTTTGCTTCGCAAAACCCGCTGTCAGACCTCGCTTTCCCCGCGCGTTTTACCGGACGACAAAACATGCCGCGGACGACTCCCCTCCCCCATTCCTCATTACAAATTATCAATTACTCTCCCCCTCCCTTTTGACCATCAGAAAAATACTCGTATAATGCCGCCTATGAAATTTACCAGCACGCGAAACAAACATAAATTGGTCGATTTTTCCCATGCGATTTTAAACTGTATGCCCGATGACGGCGGATTGTATGTGCCGTCGGAAAGCGAAGACCTCCGTAAATGGATTTTGTACATCAATGAAAACACGCCGTTTTGCTCGATTGCGGGCACGCTGACGTCCGCTTTTATCAATGACGAGTTCAGTCCTATTATCTGCGAAACGATTGCAATGCGGGCGTTCGACTTTGCGCCGTCCGTAAAACGGCTCGACGATAATTTGTTTTTGCTCGACTTGACGAGCGGGCCGACCGGCAGACAGCGCGACTTTGGCTCATTTTATTTGACGTCGATTGTCGAAACCGTCCTTCGGCTGCAAGGAGGTTCGGCGATTTTTCTCGACATTACGACGGGGGAACTAGGAACGAGTCTTGCGCTTGCGCTGCGAGGCAAACAGAATGTAAAAGCCGCGCTCGTCTACCCGAAAGGTTTAGTCCGCGGAATAGAAGAAAGCGATTTCCTCTGGAACGGGGGCAATGTCCTGCCTATTGAAGTTGACGGTTCTCTTGACGACTGTCATCGCCTTATGCGGGAAGTTTTTGCCGACCGTCGTTTTATTGCCGACCGGCGCATAACAGCTGCAAACACTGCGAATATCGGGCGGCTTATGCCGCAGGCGTTTTTATATACGTTTGCGTTTTCCCGCATTAAAAATGATGTGTGCGGCGATATTTTTTACGCGCTCACCTCAGAAAACTACAGCGAAGTCGTCGCAGGGCTTTACAGTTGGCAATTTGCTCTGCCGCTCAACGGCTTTATTCTGCCGTCAACCGACGCGCTTGCTGCCGACACGCTGGGAAATCCCGTTTTGCTCGACTCCATTGTCCCGATTGCAGAACGACTGCCCGTTGACCCGTCTTCTCCGTCAAATTTGGAACGACTGGAAGAGGTTTTTGCCGCTAACCCGCTGATGATGCGTCATTTTATTTATCCTGCTGCCATATCCGGCGCTGCCGCCGACGCTGCGGCAAAAGAATTGTTCGTCAAATACCGGCTCTTTGCCGACCCGTCTACCGCCCGAGCCTACGCCGCTCATAAAGCACACGCCGCTTCTCAGTCTCACGGGGACTTTGCAACAATCCTCGTCGTCCGCAGCCACCCCTCCATTTCTGCCGACTGCATCCGCCGCACCATCGGCGAAACTCCCGCTATGCCCGACAGAATCCGTAAATCCCTTGTAAAAACAGATGTAAACCGCCCGTACATAAAGACCCCGGAAGAATTAAAGCAGGCTCTTATACAAATTGGTAATTAACGGACGGCGGAGAGATGTTTTTAAGATTTATAACAACACTGCCGCCCAGCGTTCTCGTGCGGGCGGCTCACCGCTCAATCTTTCAAACCGCGTAATAACCGCCCGCGCCGCATCCTTTATGCTCATCTTCCCATGCGCGGGCAAGCTGCAAAATCTTTACTT